>JAGXAC010000197.1 GCA_019075925.1 Hyphomicrobiales bacterium
AGAATCTGTTCAATGCGCCCGAAGCCGACGAACAGCCCACAGCGCGGGCTATTTCGATGGTTACCGGCAAGTACATGGACACCATCGAGGCAGGGCCGAACTGGGATGACGATCTCGGCGGTTCGCAGGTTTACGCCAACAACGATCCGAACTTTGATGGCGCCAGTGAAGAGGAAATGCGCCAGATTCAGGAGATTGATCGGACGGTCTTCTTCTATCTGCCGCGGATCTGCAACCACTGTCTCAATCCGGGTTGCGTGGCGGCCTGCCCGCAAGGCGCGATCTACAAGCGCGGCGAGGACGGCATTGTGCTGGTCAGCCAGGACCGATGCCGTGCGTGGCGCATGTGCGTCTCCGGCTGCCCGTACAAGAAGACCTACTTCAACTGGTCGACCGGCAAGGCCGAGAAGTGCATCCTGTGCTATCCGCGCCTTGAAAGCGGTCAGCCGCCGGCGTGCTTCCACTCATGCGTCGGCCGCATCCGTTATATCGGCCTGGTGCTGTACGATGCAGACATGATCGAGGACACCGCTAGGGCGCCCCAAGATCAACTGGTGTACGCGCAGCGCGAAGTGATCAAAGATCCCTTTGATCCGGAGGTGATCGCGGCCGCCAGGCGGAACGGCATCCCCGATTCGAAGATTGAAGCGGCACAAAAGTCGCCGGTTTACCAGTTCGTCAAGAAGTGGAAGCTGGCGCTGCCGTTGCATCCGGAGTTCCGCACGCTGCCGATGCTCTTCTACGTGCCGCCGTTGGGCCCGGTGCTCGCGAAGACCGACGACGGCGTCTACGACAACGTCGCCACTGATGCGAGGTTGGGTCCGTTGATGAGTTCGCTTGAACGGTCGCGCGTGCCGCTGCGCTATATGGCGAGTCTGTTGGCGGGTGGCAACGAACAGGTCATCCGCGAAGTTTATAAGAAACTGGTCGCGGTGCGCGTGTACATGCGAGCGAAGAAGGTCAAGGACATACCTGAGGAAGAGGTGAAGCGGGCGTTGGCCGAAGGCAATACTACCGCCGCCGAGGTCGAGGCGATCTTCCGGCTCACCTCGCTGCCCACCTTCGAAGAGCGTTTCGTGGTTCCGGCCATGGAACGCGAGGTCGCGGTCGAGTCGTTGTTCCCTGCACTCGATCCGGTTTCGCGCAACTATCCGATCCGCAAAGGCGAGGAGGGCATCGGTTTCCACACCGATCCTCGCAGAGGACCATAAAGAACGCTTGGTGGTTCGGGCGTGGAGCGCGAGGCGGCGGCGAAATCGATGTGCCGTGGTTGATCCAGTCTCGCGCGACCGCCCAGTTCACGAAAGCGAGATCGGTGTGGGCATCCACGGCGATCTCCATAGAGGATCATAGGGTATCATGCTCCGCATTCTAAACCGCGCAGAAGTCCTGTCTTCGAACCGCCCGGAGGTTTTGGGGCTGTTCGCGGATATTCTCGATTATCCGGCCCCTGGCTTGGCAGAGAAGGCGGCCGAATGCGCCGCGTTGATCGGCGCCGCCCAACCGGAAGCGGCAGCTTTGCTGGAAAGTTTTCGCAGCTACGCGGCCGACAAGTCGGTCGGCAAGCTTCAGGAGATTTACAGCGGGTTTTTCGATCTGAACTCGATCTGCCATCCGTACATCGGTTATCAACTTTTCGGCGAGAACTACAAACGCAGCAGCTTTCTGCTTGGACTGAAGAAGGCTTATCGTGAGGAAGGATTCGAAGCGGACTCCAGCGAAATCGTCGACCGACTGTCGATCGTGTTGCGTTACGCTGCACACAGCAAGGGTGGCGAGGACGTGGACGATCTCCTAAGCCGGGGCGTGTTGCCGGCGGTCGAGCGCATGACGACCAAACCGGAATCCGCCGCCTGTCATCACGATGGTGCGATTGACGTTGATGGTGACACCGGCATCGAGCGCTCGAAGCTCGACGACCTCGAAGAGCGCAAACAGCTCAAGGGCCAGAGCCAGGGCGACCAGCTTGCCGGCGGCTATCTGCTGGCGTTAAGCGACGATTACGATGCCATGGATGCCGGCCAAAAAATCGCACACCCCTACCATCAGGCACTTGGCGCGCTCCTTCTCGTACTGAAATTCATGCGCGAGCATCAAGCGGGCTTCCAGGCCATGCGCCTTGGTGCGGGTGACGAAACGGTTTGCCATTAGGTTTCATCAAGGGGGGTTCCAGGCCATGAACGTTGGCGAGCGTGAGGAGGCACGGTTACCATGAGTAACATCATCCTGTTCGTGGCTTTTCCATACGTAGCGGTCGTGCTTGCGATCTGGGGCGGCGTCCACCGCTACCGCACAAACCGCTTTTCCTATTCCACCTTGTCCTCGCAGCTTCTGGAAAACCGCACGCTGTTCTGGGGCTCGGTGCCTTGGCACTACGGCATCGTCGTCGTTTTGGTTGCGCACCTGCTCGGATTCCTCATCCCCGGCATGTGGGAAGCGATGACAGCGGCGCCGTCGGCCTTGTACACGATTGAGACGATAGGCTTCGCATTCGGACTGGCCGCACTCTTTGGGCTGTGCGTCTTGTTCATACGCCGGCTTACCAAGGATCGTATTCGCTCGGTGACCAGTCCCGTCGACTGGGCGCTGCTGATCGTCCTGCTCGTGCAGGTGGCGCTCGGCTTCTATGTTTCGCTGGTCTACCGCTGGGGTGCTGACTGGTACGTCGACACGGCCGTGCCGTGGCTTCTTTCGCTGGTAAGCCTTAATCCCAATACCCAATACGTCACCTCGTTGCCCTGGGTGGTCAAGCTGCATATGCTCAACGGGTTCTTGGTCATCGCCCTGTTCCCGTTCTCGCGGCTGGTGCACCTGATCATGTTCCCGTTCTGGTATCTGTGGCGGCCATATCAGCTGGTGATCAGAAACTCCGCTATCAGCCAGGTAGCCAGACACTAGCCCGCGGCACGGCTTAGAAAGTCTGCTGCGCGGAACGGGAGCGGCAACGCGCAGGCGCGCAGCAGCAATGCTGCGCGCCGTCCGGAACGACGCAACGCCGAGGAGCGGCATCTGCGCGATGTGGCGGGATTAAAGGATCGCGCCGGGAAAGCGGTCCCCCGGCGACGGCGCGCTGTATCAGCACGGACATCGTCCATTAGGTTGTGCGCGTTTGGCGCCGTTGTCGTGGTATGGCTCGCCGTGCCGGCGGTGTGCGGTCTCGGGGTTGAGACGACCGGGGCTGCACCCATGCAGGCTTCCGCCGCTTCGACCGTGGCTTCGCCTTTATCTCTTATGCAGGAACGGGCGCTGAAGCCGAAGGAAACGTTTAAGGAGTGTCCGGATTGCCCAGAGATGGTCGTCGTCCCTGCCGGCCGTTTCACCATGGGATCGCCGGCCAGCGAACCCGGCCATTCCCCCGACGAAGCGCCACAACATCGGGTCACGATTGCTCGGCCGTTTGCTGTCGGCCGGTTTGAGGTGACGTTCGACGACTGGGATGGGTGCACCGCCGACGGCGGTTGCAACCGCTACAGGCCCTCGGACGAAGGCTGGGGCCGTAACAGACGACCGGTGATCAACGTTTCCTGGGACGACGCCGAAGCCTATGTCGCTTGGTTGTCGGCCAAGTCCGGCAAACCGTATCGGCTGCTTTCGGGGGCGGAATACGAGTATGCGACGCGCGCCGGGACACAGACAGCCTATCCGTGGGGCGATACCGTCGGTACGAACAACGCCAACTGCCACTCCTGCGGCAGCCGATGGGACGCCAAGCAAACCGCCCCGGTTGGCTCGTTCGCCGCCAACGGGTTCGGTCTTTACGACATGGTGGGCAATGTCCGGGAATGGACGGAGGATTGCTACCGCGACAACTACCGCGGTGCGCCGGCGGATGGTTCAGCGTGGATCGAAGGCGGTAATTGTTATAACCGCGTCGTGCGCGGCGGGTCGTTTCTCCTCGCTCCTGCCTTCCTCCGCTCGGCCAGCCGGTATTGGTTCACCACCGACTACCGGCTTAGGTATCTAGGCTTCCGGGTCGCTCGGACGCTGGCGCATTAGATCGAGCTTTCTTGCCTCGGACCAAGCGCGCATCAAAGCCGCCTGATTCGTTATGGACACCCGAAATAAAATAGAGGATGCGCGCGAACCGGCAGGGCGGCTCCGCCGCTTTCGGCGTCATCGTCGACGCGACACGTTCCGGCTTGGAGCTATGGCCGGAAAAGTGGCTCCCGACGTCCGAAAAGATCGTGCGCCAACGAACATGTAAACCATGGTCCGACAAGCTTGATCGGATCAAGGTCTGGACGCCCCCGTCCACTTCCGGCCATGAACCTGAACCCGAACGTCGACATTTGAATAAGCCGGGATCGCATCGGTGGCATTTGCCGAAGGAATGGCTTCAACGTCCGATCGTGCCTGCCGGAAACCGACGCGCGAAAACGAAATGTAGAAGGCTGCGACGTTCATCAGCGCCCAAATGGCAAATCCGGCGGTATAGCCGCCCAGAAGATCCCTGCTGGCGGCCAGGATGATTGTCATGGTGAAGCCGCAGGCCGCGCCCGCGGCTTTGGCGAGCCCGCTAACCGCGCCGACTTGACGGAAGTAGACCGGGATCAATTTAATGACCGCCGCCGCTGCGGCGCCGGACAGCAATGCCAACCCATAAATCGCAAACAGTTCGAGGTGCAGTGAAATCTGCATGGCCAGGATCACCGCCAGAACGACCATCGCGCCGAACAGTTCGGTCAGGAGACTCAGGGCATCGAAACGGTCCGCCAGCCAACCCCCTAGCGGTCGCGTGATGGCGACGCAAACGACCAGCAGCGGGGTGTAGATCATCGACGCTTGGGCGGCATCCACATGCCAGCGATCGAGCAGATAGGTCGGCATCGCCGATGCGAAGAACGTCAGGGTGCCGAACGACACCCAGTAAAGGTAGGGCACCAGCCATACCACCAAGCCCGAACGATACACGGAGATGATTTCACGGAGCGAAGCGCCGTGTTGCTCGCTGTGCGGCGGATCGGAGGTAAAGAACCAGTAGATCGCCGCCATCACCAGCGTGGAAATAGCAAAGATCGGGAATATCAACCGCCAGCCGTCCGGACCGTTCTGGATCAGAACGCGGGTGACCAGGAACGTAACGGTCATCATGCCGACGGTGATGCCGATATTGCCGAGTGCAAAGATGCCAAGGGCCGTACCCTGTTTTGATTTAGGGTACCAGGACGATACATGCGCGTTGCCGACGACGAAGCTCGCACCCCCGAGTCCGAGCAGCATCCCCAGAATCAGAAACGAGTAGTAGCCCTTGGCGAACAAGCCGAAAACCAGGGGAACGGTGAGGCTCACAAGCAATAGCGTGAAAACCGTCCGGCCGCCGAACTTGTCGGTCAAGATGCCGAGCGGAATACTGACGGCGGCCGCAAAAAAGGGCTCCATCGCCGCCAGCACGAGCACTTGGGTAGCGCTGAAACTGTACCACTTGATCAAAAACGGGGCGAGCGCGGAAAACATTCCCCAAATTGCAAAACCGAGCGCAAACGCCAGGAGCGATATCGACAAAACTTTGGGGTTGCCCTGAGGTTCTGGATTTTCCACGGCTTGCTCCTAAACAATATTATTTGCCGGTATCTTTATTCGGGGGTTTACGACCAAATAAGCTCCGCTTCCTGCTTATCATCGTGACGGCGAGCGTTTCCCGATCACGGCGGTGCCGTCGCCCTAGCTCTTTCCCGAGGTCGCCCATGTCATCCCAGCACGCGACGCCGGGGTCGAGCGGCCGGCCGCCAATTCACGGCGTCGTCAAAATCAAACCTTTGTTCGCCACCCC
>JAGXAC010000027.1 GCA_019075925.1 Hyphomicrobiales bacterium
GTGCCCATCACACAACTATCCGCAAGGATGTCAATTTGGCGGGACACCCTTGATGCGATTAACGATTGGGTTTCTGTTCGGGATGCACTTTTAGACCTTCGGATAGAAGGGCTCGGCGCTATTGCTGACCGCCTGATCGATGGATCGATCCAAGCGAATGAAGCTCGGCCAATTACAGATCTATTGATAGCGGAGTCATTATGGCGACGAGCCGCTGAGGAAAACCCCGAGCTTAAATCCATCGACGGCATCGCTCGCACCGAATGCGTAAATGAGTTTCGTGAGTTGGATCGACAGCGGATAAGAGCAGCTCGGCAAGAGGTGTTGGCTAGCTACCTGGATCAACGGCCGAATGGTTACGCAGGTGCGATGGGGATTGTCAGGGCGGAGATAGAGAAAAAGCGCGGGCATCGGCCAATTAGAAAACTAATGTCGGATGCCGGTTCAGCGGTCCAGCATTTGAAGCCAATTTTCCTTATGAGCCCGCTTTCAGTTGCTCAATTCCTCCCGCCGGGGCGACTTAACTTCAACATGCTTGTCATTGACGAAGCCAGCCAAGTTGCGCCCGAGGATGCCCTGGGTGTCGTTGCACGCGCGGGCCAAATCGTTGTGGTGGGCGACGATAAACAACTTCCTCCCACGAACTTCTTTAAAATGGTCAATGCGGGAGATGAGTACGAGGAAGACTCTCCCGAAGAGCCGGTACGGCCCGATCGACCTACTGATTTCGAAAGCATTCTTACACTCGCGCGCACGCGAGGAATGTCCGAACGGATGCTGGCGTGGCATTATCGTAGCAAGCACCCCTCTTTGATCGCGCTCTCTAATGAGGAGTGTTACGCGGGCAGGCTGCTGCTTCCTCCTAGCCCATTTGTCCAGACTTCCGAATTTGGATTGTCATTCACTCGGACCGAACGTGGGCATTACGACCGAGGCGGTACCCGCTGCGACCTCGTTCAAGCCGAGGCAGTCGCCAAAGCAATCGCTGATCACATACGGCTCTGTCCGAACAAAACTCTAGGCGTCGCTTGCTTGTCGGTACAACAACGCGACGCTGTGGACGATATGATCGATAAAATTGGTATTCGATCCGAAGTGGAGGCGTTTACGCCGAAAGAAGAGCGCTTGTTTGTCAAGAATCTCGAGGCCGTGCAAGGCGACGAACGCGACGTGATTTTCATTTCTGTCGGCTACGGTGTCGCGCCAAATCAGTCCAAGCCGTTCCTTAATTTTGGCCCCGTATCTCAAGAAGGAGGCGAGCGCCGACTAAATGTGCTTGCATCACGCGCCCGCGAGAAGTGTGTCGTGTTCTCCTCCATCGCTGCCGCCGACATACCAGCTGATGCGGACTCGCGGGGAACTCGAATGCTTCGTGGGCTATTGAATTTTGCCGAAACAGGAAAACTTGGCGCAGGGACATTACGAGGTGACGGATTCGAGAGTCCATTTGAAGAGGCAGTCGCACGCAAAATCCGAGAGGCTGGATTTCATGTTCACCCGCAGGTGGGCGTTAAAAGCTTTAGAATTGATCTGGGTGTAATCGACCCGCCGAAACCCGGCGAATATATCCTGGGAGTGGAATGCGACGGTGCTGCGTACCATAGCTCCCGTTCTGCGCGCGACCGCGATCGGTTACGTCAGGAGGTTTTGGAAGGGCTTGGTTGGCGATTGCACCGTATATGGAGCACTGACTGGTTTCGAAACCCGCAGCGTGAAACCGATAAACTCCTCGCCGCAATCAAGGATGCGAGGGAAACGAAAATTGGCCATAACATCGAGCTCCCATCCGACGACGACCGGCCAGAACTAGATGAGCAAGACTCGGAACCCGAAGCTGCTTCAAAAAACGGTGTCGACGGCAGCGAAATGCCGTCGAACACTGTCCCCTACAGGGAGTGCGCTCTAACTGCGCCAATTCGCCGTGAACTGCTGAATCTTTCAATTCTCGAAACGTCACGACTCGCCTTAGCAGTAATCGAAGCTGAGGGCCCAATCCACACACACGAAGTCGCGCGACGTATTCGGGAGGCGTTCGCTCTTCAAAAAACTGGCAAAAAAATTCTGGCACATGTCAGGTCTGGTCTGAATCACCTTTCCCGAAGCGGAAGCGTTACTCGGGAAAGCCATTTTTGGTCAATTACTGGTCAGAAAATCTCCGCTGTTCGCAATCGGCGCAACGCCGCGCTGCCGCTTCGGAGAGCTACTATGATTGCGCCCGAGGAGTATCAGTTGGCGCTAACAACAATTATTGCTGATACTGTGGTAATTTCGAAAAACGATTTGGTGGTCGAGACGGCACGGCTCTTCGGATTTGACAGAACCGGCCCCGACCTCAAAGAGGCAATTGACCACCAAGCCGAAAAACTCGTGAAAGAGGGGCAGCTATACCTTGATGAAGGCGGTCTACGCCTTGCTGACGATGGCTCATCGCTGACCTTATAGAAGCTACTAGGTGAGCACGGGCGCAGGCCCGGCGAGCTTGCCTTTGTCTTGAAGCGCTTTACGGGGGCGACCGTTGGCCAACGACATTATCCATCACCGCGACCGAAGATCGGTCAATCCGATTTTCAACGATCGCAAGTTCAAGCTCGGCACCTTCCAGACCAATCTCGACTATGGCTGCCTGATGTCTGACGTCGAGGGCCGGCTGAAAATCACCTGGCCGAATACGCTTGAACTCGCCAAGCTCGCCGACGCGATGGACTTCGAAGCAATCGTGCCGGTGGCGCGCTGGCGCGGCTTCGGCGGCAAGCTCAATCCGGCCGGGCCCGGCTTCGAGACCTACACCTGGGCGGCCGGCGTCGCCGCCTCCACCTCACGATCGGCAATCGTCGCCACCTCGCACTGCTCGATCAATCACCCGATCACCGCCGCCAAGCAGTGCACGGTCATCGACCACATCGCCAACGGCCGCTTCATGCTCAACATCGTCACCGGCTGGAACAGGCCGGAGATCGACATGTTCGGCGTCGAGATGCTCCCACACGACGAACGCTACGACGTGGCGGTGGAATGGCTCGACGTCATCAAGCGGCTGTGGACCGCGCAGGAGGAGTTCGATCACGAAGGCAAATACTACAAGATCGTGAAAGGTTATCTGCAGCCGAAGCCGATCCAGCAGCCGTTTCCGGCGATCATGAACGCCGGCGGCTCCGAGCGCGGCCGCCACTTCGCCGCCAAATACTGCGACCTGGTCTTCATTCCCCTCGGCCAACCCGATTTCGAACGCAACAAGGCGCAGATCGAAGCTTATCGGCGGCTGGCGCGTGAGGAATACGGCCGCGAGGTTTCGGTGTGGACGTCGGCGAACGTCATCCAGGCGGATACCGAAGCCGAAGCGCGGCGGTTCTTCGACTATATCGTCCATGAGCGCGGCGACTGGGAAGCCGCGACCTTCGCGCTGGATACCATCGGATTGAACGCCAAGACCTTCGCACCGGAGGCATTGAAGCACCTCAAGGAGCTGTTCATTGCCGGCTGGGGCGCCTACCCGCTGATCGGAACCAAGGAGCAGGTTGTCGAAGGTTTCACAACATTGTCGGCCATGGGTCTCGACGGCGCACTGCTCGCCTGGCCGCGTTTCGAAGACGGTATGCGGGAGTTCAGGGACAAAACCTATCCGCTGCTCGTCCAAGCCGGATTGCGCTGATAAATTGTCGCGGACCGCTTGCAGAGGCGCCGGGCTTGAAAACGCTCCACCTGACGTTTCGTGTGATCTTCGATGCCTTCCTTCGCTTCAACCGCGATGACGGCTGGGCGATCGCCAGCCACATCTCGCTGTCGATATTGATGGCGATGTTCCCGTTCCTGATCGTGGTGACGGCGATTGCCGGTGTGATCGGATCGACCAACCTGGCCGACGAAGTCGCGCGTCTGATCTTTGCCGCCTGGCCGCATCAGGTCGCGGGCCCGATCGCGGCCGAAATTCACAACGTGCTTACCACCAGACGCGGCGGCGTTCTGACCTTCGGCGCGGTGCTCGCGGTCTATTTTGCTTCCAGCGGTGTCGAAAGCTTGCGCATCGGATTGAATCGCGCTTATGGCCTTCAAGAACAGCGAAGCTGGTGGCTGTTGCGGCTGGAATCGATCGGCTACGTCCTGGTGAGTGCGTTTGCGCTGCTGGCGCTTGCCTTTTTGGTCGTGCTTGGCCCGCTGATTTTCTGGACGGCCGCACGATACGCTCCGTGGATCGAGCCGCTGCAATCGCATTTCGATTTGGCGCGTTTCGGCGCCAGCGCGCTGGTGCTGGCGGTGGCGCTGTTCATTGCTCACATGTGGCTGCCGGCCGGACGCCGGGGCTTGAGCAAGGTATGGCCCGGAATTGCCGCGACGATGGTGCTATGGCTCGCCTGCGGCTTCACCTTCGGTCACTACCTGGCCGATTTCGCCTACACTTATGTCAGCTATTACGCCGGTCTCGCCTCGGCGATGATCGCGCTGGTGTTCCTCTATTACAGCGCCTGGATTTTTGTTTACTGCGGCGAGCTTAACGCCGCGATCGCGCGCATGCGCGAGGGGACGCAACTCTAGCGCCCGTCCGCAGGGACCCGGTTATATTGGAAAGACCGGATTCCGCTTGCGCGGGAATGCGCGGATCGAACCGCTTACGCCCGGCTGGATTGCCGACTGAGCTCCGGCAGCGACGCCGCCTCAAGCGCGTCCTCGAAATTGCGCAGGCCGGTCCGCGGCACGTTGACCAGCACCGCCATGTTGCCCGGCTTGTGCCGGTTGGTGCGCATTAATTCGTGGGCGTACGGGATTTTCTCCCACGCAAACACGTCGCTCATGCACGGATCGATCCGGCGGTCGATGACGAAGCGGTTGGCGGCGCTGGCTTGTTTGAGATGCGCGAAGTGCGAACCTTGGATGCGCTTCTGCCGCATCCAGACGTAGCGCGCGTCGAAGGTGATGTTGTAGCCCGACGTGCCGGCGCAGAATACGACCATGCCGCCGCGCTTGACCACCAGGCACGACACCGGGAACGTCGCCTCGCCGGGATGCTCGAATACGATGTCGACGTCGCGCTTGCCGGTGATTTCCCAAATCGCCTTGCCGAAGCGGCGCGCTTCCTTGGTCCAGGCATCATATTCCGGCGTGCCGACCTTCGGCATCGCGCCCCAGCAATTGAATTGCTTGCGGTTGATGACGCCCTTGGCGCCGAGGTTGAACACGTATTCGGATTTCGAATCGTCGGACACCACGCCGATGGCGTTGGCGCCGGAGGCGGCGACAAGCTGCACGCCGAACACGCCGAGCCCGCCCGAGGCGCCCCACACCAGCACGTTGTCGCCGGGTTTGAGGATGTGCGGCGCATGGCCGAACAGCATGCGATAGGCGGTGGCGAGGGTGAGCGTGTAGCAGGCCGCCTCTTCCCAGGTCAGGTGCGCCGGTTTCTGCATCAGTTGGCGCGACTGCACACGGCAGAACTGCGCAAACGAGCCGTCCGGCGTCTCGTAGCCCCAAATCCGTTGCGACGGCGAGAGCAATGGATCGCCGCCGTTGCAATCCTCATCGTCGCCGTCGTCCTGGTTGCAGTGGACGATGACTTCATCGCCGACTTTCCAGCGCCGCACCTTCGAGCCGACCGCCCAGACGATGCCGGCGGCGTCGGAGCCTGCGATGTGGAAAGGATGCTTATGCCCATCGAGCGGCGAAACCGGAACACCAAGCCCTGCCCAAATGCCGTTGTAATTGACCCCGCCGGCCATGACGTAGACCAGCGCCTCGTCGTCGCCGATCGGCCAGGTCGGCACCACTTCAAGCTGCATCGACGTCTGCGGCGGACCATGGCGTTCCTTGCGGATCGTCCAGGCATGCATTTTAGGCGGCACATGGCCAAGCGGCGGTATCTCGCCGATCTCGTAGAGGTCCTTGAGCGGCGCCGCTGCCGGCTTCTTCTGCGCCACGGCCATGACGTGCTCCCGGTTCAATCGCGGAAAATGGTCGAAGCGCAGTTTGCCGCAGTTGATGTTGCGGTGCAACAATAACTTGATCTTCCGGTCATTGAGCCACCAATGGGAGAGTCACCGCGCGCGAGCCATGCTGACAGGCGGACGCGGCTTCCCTAATGTGCGAGGGTCAACACGGGGGAAGCGCATGGCACTACACGGCATCGTCATTTGGCTGATCATCGGAGCGATTGCCGGCTGGCTGGCCGGTATGGTGGTCAAGGGCGGGGGGTTCGGGCTGATCGGCGATATCATCGTCGGCATCATCGGCGCCGTCATTGCCGGATATTTGTTCCCCGTTCTTCACATTTACATTGCGACCGGCATCGTCGGATCGATCATCGACGCCTTTATCGGCGCGGTGATCCTGCTGATCATCCTGCGTTTGGTCAAACGCGCTTAAGCGGTCTGCGCGGCCGCCACTTAAGGGTTCCTCAAGGCCATCGAGCCTAGCTTCGCCGCGACAAAGGCGAGGCCGGACGGCTCATGGCCATCCTTGAGATAGCAACACAACCGGGCGCGCATCGCCGCGCGCAAGCGCCGCTGCCCCGGCTCCTGGAATCGATCTGCCTGACCGTCGTGATCGGCGAGGCAGTCTTTCTCGCGGGCTCGTTTTTTGCCGGCAACTGGCTGATCGCGGCCGACGGCGGCAATGTCGCATCCGATTTCGTCGATGTCTGGGCCGCCGGACATCTGACGCTGCACGGTCATGCCTCCACCGCCTACCACTGGCCGACCCACAAGATCGTGGAGGACAGCGCCCTCGGCCACACCTTCGACGGCTATTACGCGTGGCACTACCCGCCGGTCTTTCTGTTCGTCGCCGCCGCGCTCGCGTCCCTGCCCTACACGCTTTCGTTCCTGGTCTGGACGATCTCGACGTTTCTCATCTATCTGGTGACGGTTCGCGCCATTGTCGGAGAGCGCAGCGCCTGGCTGCCGGCGGCGGCGTTTCCGCCGGTGCTGGCGAATTTCTTTGTCGGCCAAAACGGCTTCTTCAGCGCCGCGTTGATCGGTGGAACGCTCATCCTGCTCGAGCGGCGTCGGGCGGTGCTGGCCGGCATCCTGCTCGGCCTTTTGACTTACAAGCCGCATCTGGGTTTGTTATTTCCCATCGCGCTTGTCGCCGGCGGCGAATGGCGGACGATCGCGGCCGCGGCGATCACCGCGTTGCTGGTGGCGCTGGCGTCCTATCTAGTCTTCGGCGACGCAAGCTGGCACGCCTTCGTCGCGCATATCGGCGAATCCTCACAGACGATCCTCGTCGAGGGCAAGGCCGGCTGGAGCAAACTGCAGACCGTTTTCGGTCTTGTTCGCACGTTTGGCGGCGGCGAGACCCCGGCATTGACGGTGCAGGCCGCCATCGCAGTTGCCGCCGCGAGCGCCGTTGCGGCGCTGTGGCGAAGCCGGGCGCCGTACGAGATCAAGGCGGCCGCCCTCGCTACCGGGTCGCTACTGGCGACACCTTATCTCTACACTTACGATCTGCTGATACTTGCCGTGCCGCTCGCCTATCTGCTGCGGCTTGGCCGTACCGAGGGATTCCTGCCACACGAACTGCCGGTCATCGGCGTCGCCAGCCTCCTGATTCTGAGCTTTATCGTGCCGGCGGTGAATGTGCCGGTGGGTTTCATCGCCATCCTTCTGGTCGCGGCGCTGATCGCGCGCCGCGCATTGGCGCTGCGGGGTGCCGCGGCATGAGTCTTCGTCGTGACGAGCGAAGCGAAGCCATCCAGTCCACAATTGCGGATGCCGGATTGCTTCATCGCCATAGCGCGTCGAAGACGCGCGTAAACGCGCTTTTGCCTCGCAATGACAAGGCAATGCCAACTCAGCGGCTCATCGGCGTCATCGCGCTGACGCTTGCGCTCGGTTATCTGATCGTACTCGGCGGCACTTATCTCAAAGGCGATTTTCTCACCGATGCGCAGGGCCGGCCGATTGCCAACGATTTCGTCAACGTGATCGCGGCCGGGCGGCTCGCGCTCGCCGGCGATGCCGCCGCCGCCTACGACTGGCCGCAGCACAAGGCCGCCGAGGTGCGCGCGATCGGCCACGACTTTCCCGATTATTTCGGCTGGCATTATCCGCCGACATTTCTGTTCGCCGCCGCGGCGGTCGCGACGTTGCCCTATCTTGCCGCCGCCATCGTTTGGCTCGCCGCGACGTTCGCCGCTTATGCCGCGGCGCTGACCGGCATTCTCGGCAGGCGGAACGGTCTGTTTCTCGCCATCGGATTTCCCGCGCTTTGGAACATCACCGCCGGGCAGAACGGCTTTCTCACTGCCGCGCTGATCGGCGGGACGCTCGGATTGCTGGAACGGCGCCCGGCGCTGGCCGGAATCTGTCTCGGCCTCCTCACTTACAAGCCGCAATTCGGTCTCTTGTTTCCGCTGGTGCTGATTGCGGACCGCCGCTGGCGCACGGTGCTCGTCGCGGCTGCGGTCGCAGGCGCGCTCGCGGCATCGTCCTTGGTCGCTTTCGGTGGCGCAAGCTGGGAGGCTTTCGCTCACTGGATGCCAATAACCGGCCGCGTGGTGCTGAGCGAAGGCGGCGCCGACTGGAGCCGGCTGCAAAGCCTGTTCGGACTCGTGCGTGCCCATGGCGGCAGCGAGACGGCGGCGTGGATGGTGCAGATCGCCGGCAGCATCGTCGTTGCCGCCGGCATCGTCTGGTTATGGCGCAGCCGCGCCGCTTACGATCTCAAGGCGGCGGCGCTTGCAGCGGCGACTCTGGCCGTGACGCCGTACCTTTATATGTACGATCTGGTGGTGCTGGCGGTCGCGGTGGCATTTCTGCTGCGGTTTTCGCTCGCGCAAGGCTTTCAAACCGGCGAGATCACCGCTCTCGCCGGCGCTGGCGGGCTGATCTTGATCTTCCCCTACGTCAAAACGCAGGTCGGGCTGGTGGCAGTGCTGATTGTCTTGATGATAGTCGCATGGCGCGCGGTCGTCGCAGCGCCGCTCATTCCGCGGGCACCATAACGGGTACCGGCCCGATCACCACCGGCTTCATCGTTCTTTGCGCAATCAGCCGCCCGACCCGGCGCGCCGCGACAATCGACAATGCGGCAATTCCGACGCCGGCAATCACGTCGACGAAATAATGACCGCCATTCAAAGGCGTCGCCGCCAGCATCGCACTATTGACGACCAGCATGATCGGCCGCATCCAGCGCACCGGCCACAATGCCCACACGTAGAGAATGGCGGACGCCGCGTGAAAGCTCGGAAACGTCACGATGCCGCCCAGTCCAAGCAGCTCGAGATGACGCAACGCGCCATCGCGCGTCGGCGGCAAGTCGCGCAGCTGATCGAGATAAGCGCGCGGATCGATATGGCTGAGGCTTGCCGGGTCGAGCCCGATCTGGTGATACACCCCGATCGCCGGCACCAGCGCGGAAAGGATCGTCGTCACGGCCAAGGTGAGCCCGAATGCGAAGGTGAATTCCTCGATCCGCCGATAACATCGTTTCGCCGCCAGCACGACGGGAATGGCGAACACCGGCCAACTGATCATGCCATAGCCGCAATTGAGCCAGCCCGCGAGTTCCGGCCGATCGTTGACGAAGTGAGCGTAGCCCGCCCAATCGAACCCGAGCGACCGATCGATCGCCAGCAACATCGCATCCCGCATGGGCAGGTCGGTCGAAGCGGCCACGTAGGTCAGCGGCGCCAACACCGCCGTGGTCAGCGCGATTTGCGCACTACCGCCGAGCACGAACATGACTTGTGGATCGCGCCGCGCCGACGAACGCGCATTGGCGTGCGCAAAGCCGGCATAAAGCGCGACGTAGCCAACGGCGATCAACAGACCGGCTGGCCCGATCGAGAAGTTCGTCACCGCCAGGCTGATGGCGAGCACGGCCGCCATAGAGCCGGTGACGATCCAGTTGAACAGAAAAAACCGCCACGCCGCTTCGACGTCTTCGGCGAGTGCTGGGGATGGCGTGACCATGCGGACAAACTCGCCCGCGAGCGGTTAAGACAGCGCCAATCCGTACGGTTAAATCGGATTGCCACGATTGCCCATCGTTAACGTTGCGTTGCCGGCGCCCCGGCATAATCTGCGATATAATCCCGGCGGCGGAGCGGGTGAATGTCAGTGCAATCGCGATGGCTTTTCCATAGCGGCTCGATCGCGATTGTTGCCGCACTCGTTGCCGCGCTTGCCGGCTGCGCGGCGCCGCCACCGTCGAGCGAGCCGACATTTTACCAAAACCTCGCACGACCTGACGCCGCAGTGGATGCCGCCGCAGCAGCCTCGATGATCTCCGGCTATCGAAGCAACAACGGCCTTCCCCCGGTCAGCGTCGATCCGGAACTGATGCGGATGGCGAGCGAGCAGGCGCACGCCATGGCGGCGCATGACAAGATGGAACACGATGTCGGCCGCCCGTTCCGCGACCGCATCCGCAGTTCGCCGTTTCGAAACAGCGTCGCGGTCGAGAATATCTCCGCCGGCTATCATACGCTGGCCGAAGCCTTCTCCGGCTGGCGCGATTCGCCGCCGCACCGCGCCAACATGCTCAACGCGAGCGTAAGTCGGCTCGGCATCGCGGCGGTTTATGCGCCGGGCTCGAAATATAAAGTGTTCTGGGCGCTGATCCTCGCCGGACCCGCCGGCCATCACGGCTAGCCTCGGCGGGTCGCGTCGCGCGGTTTAGCCGGCCGCAGCGTTTAGAATGCCGCCGGTGTTGCCGTGAACTTGTCGGTGACATTTCCCGACAGCGCGATGTCATTCGGATTGAGCGCCATCGCCGGCGCGCCGGGGCGAGATTCATCCGCATAAGATCGACCCAGACGACGTTCGCTTGCGGAGAGCCCCGATTTCGCTGTTTCGGCGATTTTCCGCATGTTGCATCGCAATAAAATTCGCGTCACATTGGCCGCGGCGGAAGGGGTCAAAGGCTCGTCAACGATTCATGGGCGACCAGCCGAAGCGTGATAAAGCGTGGATTTTCCGCACCTATGCGGGCCACTCGGATGCGAAGGCATCGAACGCTCTCTACCGTAAAAATCTGAGCAAGGGGCAGACCGGACTTTCGGTCGCCTTCGATCTGCCAACCCAGACCGGCTACGACTGCGATCATCCGCTCGCCAAGGGTGAGGTCGGCAAGGTCGGCGTGCCGATTTCGCATATCGGCGATATGCGCGCGCTGTTTGACGGCATCCCGCTCGGCGAGATGAACACGTCGATGACCATCAACGCGACGGCTGCCTGGCTGCTCGCGCTGTATGTCGCGCTCGCCGACGAGCAGGGCGTGCCGCGCCAACAACTCACCGGCACCACGCAGAACGACATCATCAAGGAATATCTGTCGCGCGGAACCTACGTGTTCCCGCCCGCGCCGTCGATGCGGCTGACCAAGGACGTGATCCTGTTCACGACCAAGGAAGTGCCGAAGTGGAATCCGATGAACGTCTGCTCCTATCACCTGCAGGAAGCGGGCGCGACCCCGGTGCAGGAACTCGCCTTTGCGCTCGCCACCGCGATCGGCGTGCTCGATGCGGTCAAAGCATCCGGACAGTGCGCGGACAGCGAGTTCGGTGAGGTGGTCGGCCGCATTTCGTTCTTCGTCAATGCCGGGCTGCGCTTCGTCACCGAAATCTGCAAGATGCGCGCCTTCACCGAGCTATGGGACGAAATCACGCGCAAGCGTTACGGCGTGACCGATCCCAAGCGGCGGCTGTTCCGCTATGGCGTGCAGGTCAACTCGCTTGGTCTGACCGAGCAACAACCGGAAAACAACGTCGCCCGCATCCTGATCGAGATGCTTGCGGTCACGTTGTCGAAAGGCGCGCGGGCGCGCGCGGTGCAACTGCCGGCCTGGAATGAGGCGCTCGGCCTGCCGCGGCCCTGGGATCAGCAATGGTCGCTGCGCATGCAGCAAATTCTCGCCTACGAGACCGACCTCCTGGAATACGGCGACATTTTCGACGGCTCGCCCGTCATCGCCGCGAAAGTCGATGCCCTCAAGCAGGCCGCCCGGGAGGAGTTGCAGCATATCGAGGCGATGGGCGGCACCGTCGCCGCCGTCGAAACCGGCTACCTCAAGCGGCAATTGGTGGAATCGAATTCGCGCCGCGTCGAGGCAATCGAGCGCGGCGAGCAGACCGTGATTGGCGTCAACCGTTTCGGCGAGACCGAGCCGTCGCCGCTCGCCGACGCCGCCGATGCGATCCTGACCGTGTCCGAAGAAGCCGAGGCCGGCCAGATCGCGCGGCTGAAAGCCTGGCGCGCCGCGCGCGACGAAACAGCGGTCGCAGCCGCGCTTGCCGAACTGCGCAAGGCCGCGAAAAGCGGCGGCAATATCATGCCGCCGTCGATCGCCTGCGCCAAAGCCGGCGTCACCACCGGCGAATGGGGCTTCGCGCTACGCGCAGCTTTCGGCGAATACCGCGCGCCGACCGGCGTCGGCACGACCATGCGCAACGACGCCGCAGGGCTTGACGATATTCGCGCCGCGGTCGACCGCGTGTCGAAGAAGCTCGGCCGGCGGATGAAATTCCTTGTCGGCAAGCCAGGGCTCGACGGCCATTCCAACGGCGCCGAGCAGATCGCCGCACGTGCCCGCGACTCCGGCATGGAGGTGGTCTACGACGGCATCCGATTCACGGCGGATGCGATCGCCGCCGCCGCCGCGGAAAAGAACGTGCATGTCGTCGGCCTGTCGATCCTGTCCGGCTCGCACTTGCCGCTGGTGCACGAGGTGATCGCACGCATGAAGGAAGCCGGACTGGATGGCGTGCCGATCGTAGTCGGCGGCATTATTCCGCCACAGGACGCCGATGCGCTAAAAGGTGCCGGCGTGGCCGAGGTCTACACGCCGAAGGATTTTGAATTGAATCGCATCATGGCCGACCTCGTCCGCATCGTCGAAGGAACCGCGCAAGGCCGCGACTAAAGGCCTTCGACGCGGATGCGCATAATCAGATGAACCCAGCGATCGTAGTAACCGGAGCCTCGTCCGGAATCGGCCGCGAATTGGCGCGGGTGGCGGCCCGCGAGGGCGCCGCGATGGTGCTGATCGGCCTTTCCCAAGCCAACCTCGACGATCTCGCTTCGGAGTTGAGCGCCGGCGGCACGCAAGCACGCGCGTTGTCGATCGATCTCGGCAACCGCGACGCCGGGCAACAGATCGAAGGCAAGCTCGCAGAGGCCGGTTTCTACTGCGACGTGCTGGTCAATTGCGCCGGCTTCGGCGTGTTCGGGCCGGCCACTGAAACCGACCCGGCTCAACATCTCAAACTCCTCGACGTTAATGTGCGCGCGCTGACCGAGCTGACGTTGCGGTTTTTGCCCGGCATGCTCGCGCGTAAGCGCGGCGGCGTGATCAACGTCGGCTCGATCACCAGTTCCGCACCGGGACCGCGGATGTCGACCTACTTTGCCTCGAAGGCTTACGTCGGATCGTTCTCCGCGGCACTGGCCGCGGAAGTCCGCGGCACCGGCGTGACGGTGACCTGCCTTTGTCCCGGTGTCGTTCGCACGGCGTTTTTCGATCGCTGCCGCGTCGGCAAGACCTGGCTGTTCAAGCTGGCGCCGCGCGGCAATGCACCGGCCATCGCGGAAGCCGGCTGGCGCGGCTTTCGCGCCGGCAAGCGCCTGGTCGTTCCGCGTCTGATCGATCGGATCATCATCGCCGGCGCGGCGCTACTGCCGAAGTCCGTGGTGCTTTGGCTGGTCACCGCGCTGATGACACCGGCTGGAGATTAACCGCTTCCGCCGCCGAGCTCGGCAACGATTTCCCGGTTCATCGTTGCCTCGATATCGCGCACGATGCGATAGATTTCGACGCCGTCCATGACGCGATGATCGTAAAAAATCTGGATTTGCGCGTCGCCGTTCCGCTCGACCTGGCCGAAATAGAGCATGAATGACGCCGGCATCGCCGATTGGGTGATGTGCCCTCCGACCGGAAAAGGATTGAGCGCCGAGATACCGAAGTATCGCGCGCGCAACGGCCCGGACCAGTTCAGCGCGCAGCTCCAAATCAACCGTCGCACCAGCACGGGCGGCCGGGCAAAGCGGATCAGGCGGCGGAAGCTGCCGATATTTTCCACCGGTTCCTGCTTGAGCTTGCGCAGTCCTTGATCGAGATCGTCGAGGGAGGCTGTTTCAGGCGCGACGAAATGCTCGAAGAACAGGGCCGACGCACCCTGCCAGCTACGTTCAAAGACCAGGGTACAGACCGGCACCGGATTGACGTACAAGCGCGCCCACGGCAACGGCACATACAATGTGCGCAATTCCGGACGGCGGCGCGCGACCAGCGCGAGTGTTTTAAGCCAAATCGCACTCCAGCCGGCCGGTGGACGGCGGGCGGCGCGGGCGGCGACCAGCGGGGCGACGTTGATCCGCCACGAGCAGCCCATGATGTGGCTCTTCTTGCCGAAATGAACGAGGTCGTTCATCCATCGCCGTTGCAACGGCACCGATTGGTAACGACGCTCCGCGCTCATCGTCTTCTCATGCCACCGCCACACCGTGGCGTCCCGTCCCGGCGGGTTTCATACGGCTTTTGCACGCACGACGCCATGCTTGCCCGGTGGGTCGGCAACGCATAAAACCGTGCCGCAACCGGAGATGCAAATTGAGCGGCAGAGAAGCGGTCCTGCGCAAGCTTGAGCCGATTTTTCGCGGCGTCATCGACCCCGATCTGGTGCTGAGCGAGGACCTCGACGCGTCGCAGGTGCCGCTGTGGGATTCGCTGAACCACATTATTCTGGTGGTCGAGATCGAGATGAAGCTCGGCGTCGCGTTGACGACGGACGAGCTGGCGGGGCTCCGCAACGTGAGCGAACTGGTCACGCTGCTGCAAGAAAAGGGCGTGCAGGCATGAGGCCTCGTCTTCGCCGATGACCGACGACCGCGGCACGCTTGCGGCGCTGACGGCGCGCTACGCGGCCGCGCAGACGTTGCAACAGCTCACGGCGTGCGCGCGCGACTACGAAACCGCCGGCGCTCCCCACCCGCCGTCGTGGCCGAACATCCGCCTTGCGCTGACCGGGAATTATTCGACCCAATTTCTCGCCCGCGGATTTCCCGTGGCGCTGGCCGCGCGCCACCTCGCGGCCGAGCTTTACGAAAGCCCGTACAACCAGTGGCGCGCCGAATTGCTCGAACCGGGCTCGGCGCTGCACGCTTTCGCACCGACGCATGTGTGCCTCGCGCTGACCTCGATCGAGCTCGCCTACGGATCGCTGCGCACGCCGGATGCGATCGCCGGCAGCGTAGCCGCCGCGGTGCAGGCGGCGCTGAAGACCGGCGAGGCTCATTATCTGATCACGCTGCCGGAGCCGCTCGCCGACGAATTGAGCGACAACAGCGGCGCCTATGCGTGGCGGCAGGCGGTTTGCGACGGACTGCGCGCGGCGCTCGCGCCACTCCCGCGGGTAACGCTGATCGACACCGCGCCGCTGATGCGCCAGATCGGCGTGGCGGCGTGGTTTGACGACCGCTTCTACGATACCGCCAAGCTGCCGTTCCACCCCGACTGCACACCGGCCATGCTCGGCCTCCTGGCCGATGCGCTGACCGGCATCGTCGCGCCGCGCTGCAAGCTCGTCGTCGTCGACCTCGATGATACGCTGTGGGGCGGGAGGGTCGGCGACGACGGCTACGACGGCATCGATCTCGACCCGGCCGGCAAGGGCCGGCATTTCCTGCGGCTCCAGACGTTTTTGCAAGGTTTGCGCGGCAAAGGCATCGTGCTGGCGATCGCCAGCAAGAACGATCCGGCCGCAGCGCAGGAGGTGTTTGCCAAGCGTCCGGAGATGATCTTGCGCGCCGAAGATTTTGCCGCCGCGGAAATCCACTGGGAGCCGAAATCGTCGAGCCTCGCGCGCATCCTCGACCGGCTGAAGCTTTCGACGGCAGGCGTCGTGTTCCTCGACGACAACCCGGTCGAACGCGCCGAGGTGCGGCGGCGGTTTCCCGACATCGTGGTGCCCGA
This sequence comes from Hyphomicrobiales bacterium, assembly GCA_019075925.1. GTDB lineage: Bacteria > Pseudomonadota > Alphaproteobacteria > Rhizobiales > Xanthobacteraceae > BOG-931. The sequence goes on from JAGXAC010000027.1 coordinate 15,907, forward strand.
ACTGCCCGACGATCCGGCCCAGCGCGTGCCTATGCTGCTCGGCACCGGGCTGTTCGATCACCGTATTGCCACCGCGGAATCGCTTGAGCGCAACCGCATGTATGCCGAAAACGACGCGCGCGATGCCGCGCAACGCGATGCCGGCGACTATCGGGAGTTTCTGCGCGGACTCAAAATGACCATGCACGGCGCGCCGCTGGATGCGGCGCGCGAGCGCGTGAGCGAACTGATCCAGAAGACCAACCAGTTCAATCTGACGACGCGCCGCTATAGCTGGAGCGAGCTTGCGGCGGCGACCCAGGGCGGCTTCGGCCGCTGCTACCGGCTGACCGACCGCTTCGGCGACAACGGCATCATCAGCGTCGTCGCGGTCGCGCGCGAGTCCGACGCCGACGCGCGCATCGACCTCTGGCTGATGTCCTGCCGCGTGTTTGGCCGCAGGGTCGAGGACGCAATCCTCGCCGACGTCGTCGCCCGTGTCCGCGCCTTGGGCGCGCGCCGGCTGATCGGCGAATACATACCAACCGCCAAGAACGCGCTTGTGCGCGAGCTATACCCGCGTCTCGGCTTCAAGGAGATCGCCCGCAACGGCGCGAGCGTGCGTTACGCGCTGCCACTTGACGACGCGCGCGAAACCGCCGACGCCGAGTTCATCGTCTTGGCCGACCGCACCGCTCCGACCGCGGCCGCCTCCGGCTAGCGCTACCTTTTATCGGTTACTGCCCCGATCGCTTTGCGCAACGCGCTCGGGCTCACCGGCTTGCGCAAATACGCGTTCATGCCCGCGGTGCGGGCGGCAGTCTCGTCGCCGGGTCCGGCGCGGCCGGATATACCGATAATCGGGGTGCGCGCCGCAGCACCTGCAAGCGCGCGGATGCGGCGCGCCGCTTCCAACCCGTCGATACCAGCCAAGGTAATGTCCATCAGCACCGCATCGTAACCGCGCGCGACCGCCGCGACCGCCTCCTCGCCGGAACCGACGAAGTCGGCGCGGTGGCCGAGTTCGCCGAGGATGGTGTTGAGGATGACGCGGCCATACGGATTGTCCTCGGCACAGAGGATGGCGAGCGGCCGCGCCGAAAACTGGTGTTGCGGTACCGCAGCATCTCCAGCAGCGGCGTTGCGGCCGATCGGCAGCGTCGCCGCAAAACGGAAGCTCGAGCCGCGTCTCGGCGCGCTGGTCACGGTCAGATCGCCGCCCATCCGTTTAGCCAACGCCTTGACCACCGCCAGCCCGAGGCCTGAGCCGCCGTAACGCCGCGCGATATCGGCGTTCGCCTGCACGAACGGCCGAAACAGGCGCTTGATATCTGCGGTCTTGAGGCCGATGCCGGTGTCGGTCACCGTGAAGACAAGGCGGACGAGCCCACGCGCCGTGCGCTCGGCCTGCACGGCAAGCTGCACGCTGCCGTTTGCGGTGAACTTCACCGCATTGTCGATCAGATTCTCGATCGCGGCGCGAAGCCTCACCGGATCGCCCTCGACCAGTTCGGGAATGTCGTCGGCAACCGTCACCGCCGCGCGCAATCCCTTGGTTTGCGCACGCACGGTGAGCGAATCCGCAAGCGACGCAATCAGGCGGCGCGGCGCGAACGCCTCCCGCCGCAGCTTGAATGTGCCGCGACCGGCCTTCGCCGCGTCGATCATCAGCGTGGTGAGCGAGGCAAGATGTTCGGCGCTGTCCTTGATCTCGAGCGCCCATTGGCGCTCGCGCTCGCCGAGACTGGAACTCGCCAGCAATTCGCCGAGCGCCAGGACGCCGGTCAGCGCCGTGCGGATGTCATGCGCATAGGCAACGAGCGAGGCATCGGCGTCACGCGGCGACAGCGCGGGCGCACGCCGCTTCATTCGGCGTCGCGACAGCTTCGCCGCGGATTTTCTTTTCGATCTCAGTCGCGCCATGACAGCCCCTGGGGCGCCTGCCGTTTATGGCATGGGGCGGAAGAAATGTTCAGCGCCCCAACCCGACCATGCGGCGGATATCCACCGCCGTAGCGCCGTGGGCGCGCAGCTCGCGCAGGCTCGTCGCCAGAGTAGCCTTCGAAAGCTTGCGGCCGCCGGCGTCGAGGATGAGCTTGTGGTGATGGTAGACCGGCTCGGGCAGGCCGAGCAGCGCCTGCAACAGCCGATGAACGGCGGTGGCGCAGAACAGGTCCCGCCCGCGCACCACGTCGGTCACGCCTTGCAGCGCATCGTCGACCACAACGGCGAGGTGGTAACAGGTCGGCACGTCCTTGCGGCCAAGCACGACGTCGCCCCACATTTGCGGCGCCGCCACCACCAGACCGGTTTGACCCTGCGGACCGGCGCCGGTCTCGGTCCAGGTCAGCACGCCGGCCCGCGCGACCGCCGCATCCATCGCCAGCCGCAGCGCGAACGCGTCGCCGCCGCGGCGGCGGCGCTCGCGCTCGGCCGACGAAAGCTTACGCGCGTTGCCGGGATACAGCGGCACACCGTCCGGATCGCGCGGCCAGCCGCCTTTGCGGTCGCGCGCCGCAACGAGGGCGGCGATTTCACTGCGGCTCTCGAAGCTCGGGTAGATCAGTCCGGTGGCTTCCAGCTTGTCGAGCGACGCCCGATAGTCGGCGAAATGCGCGCTCTGCCGCCGGACATCCGCGTCCCACGTCACACCGAGCCAGTGCAAATCCTCGACGATGGCCGCTTCGTATTCCGGCCGGCAGCGCGTGGCATCGATATCCTCGATGCGCAGCAGGAGCCGGCCGCCCAAATCGCGGGTCATGTCCTGGTTGAGCAGCGCCGAGTATGCGTGTCCGAGATGCAGATGCCCATTCGGGCTGGGCGCGAAGCGTAGGATCCGGGTGTGCATTGGCCTGGTACTGGTCACAATCAAGGTTGACGGCTTTGGTGCGGCGATCAATCAGATAGTGCGATGGCCCGACCTCACATCCACAGCGAAGCCGACCTCGATCTCGCGTTGACCGCACTCGGCGAAGCCGATCCGCGCTTCGCCGCGCTGTTGGCCAAGACCGGGCGGCCGCCGCTGCGGCGGCGCGAAGATGGTTTCGCCGCACTTGCCGCCAGTATTGTGGCGCAGCAGCTGTCGACCGCGAGCGCGGACGCGATCTGGGGCCGGCTTGCGGCGGCCTTCGATCCGTTCGAGCCGGCAGCCATCTTGCGCGCCCGCCCGGCACGGTTGGCACGGACCGGATTGTCCCGGCCGAAAATCCGCGCGCTCAAGGCGATCGCGCGGGCGGTGACGCGTGGCGACCTAGCGCTGGCCGGGCTTGCCGGACTTGCGGCCGAAGAGGCGCACGCTGCGCTGACCTCCATCCACGGTATCGGCCCGTGGACCGCCGACATTTATTTACTGTCCTGCCTGGGTCACGGCGATGCCTGGCCGGCGGGCGACTTGGCCTTGCAGGAAGCCGCGCGCGTTGCGTTTGCGCTGCCGGCGCGGCCGACCGCGAAAGAGATGCTGGCACTGGCCGAGGCGTGGCGGCCTTGGCGGGCGGTGGCAGCACGCATCCTGTGGACCTATTACCGCGCCGCCAGGATCCCAAGCGCGCAACCGGGCCCAAAGGCGAAACGCAAGCAAACGAATAAAAACAACGCCGCAGCGCGAAGGCGCCCGGTGCGGCGTTGACCCGGATCGCGACGCTTATTGAACGACGAGTATGCCGCGCGTTTCCTGATGGAAGTCGTCGAAGAATTCGTATTTTCCCGGCGCCAGCGCGCGCACGTGGACGGCGCCTTCGGTACCAGGTGCGACGACCTTTTCCACGCGCAGCGACACGCTCTCGAATTCAATCGCCGCAGCATCGAGATTCTTCACTTTGATAGTAAGAGACTTATTGGCAGGGGCGTGGATCTCGGCGGGCTGAAAACGATGGCCCTTGATTGAAATCGAAACTTCGGCGCCATCCTGCGCATGCAAGCCGCCCGCGAAAATAACAGCCGCAGCAACGATTACGACGCCGATCAGCGATTTAAGTCGCGTATAGAGATTTCCCATTGTCTCCTCCGTGAACCACGCCAAGCGGTCTAGAACTCAAACTCAAGCAGCAGCCGTGCACGCTGCCGCGAAAAATCACTGAGATCGAGCGCCGGGATCACGCCCGGTTCGTGGCCGGCGATCTGAAATTCGTAAGCGGCGCTTAACAGCACCTTAGGCGCAATATTCCAGAAAAACGTCGGGCCAAGATACAACGCATCTCCGGTGAACGAGTTCAATCCGACGCCTTCGTAGTGGGTGAGATACCATAGATCGGCACCCACTACGACATTGGGGATCACCTGAAGCGCAAGCGCCGACGAGGCACCAAACGTTGATTCGCTGCTCCAGCCTACTCCGTAGGTGTTGGTCGTTTCCGGCTCATAAAGCAGGTTGAACGCGAGAAAAAGCCGGTTCTTGATGAGCTCTGTATCGGCTTCGATCTTGGTTTCAAGGCCGTAATTGGCCACCGCCAACCCGCTCGTCTCGTCGAGACTGTGCCATTCCGGCTCGACCGAAAGCGTAACCGCAAACGGCGACGGGTTGCGATCGATCAGCAGGAATCGGAAGTCGGCCTCGAAACCATTCACGCGGCAGGAATTGCGATCCGCGAGATCGGGCACTCCGGAGATGCTATAACAAGACACGGTTGGGCCAGCCTCGACCTGCATGTACTGCGTCGGCGTGTATTCGAATTCCAGCTCGGTCTGAGTGACGCCATAGCGGCCGGCGCGCTTGCCCAAGTCAGCTTCGCTGTCCATCTCGAAGGCCTTCTCGCCCTCGATCCCGGTCGCCGAGCCGACAGTGAAATTACCGAAGATGTACTTGGTTTCGATCTCGTGGAAGGAGTTGTAGTCCTGTGCGGCGGCACTGATCGGAGCGACCAGAAGCATTGCCAAGAGGCCTTGGCAAAAAGCCAGCAAAAGAATCCAGAAACGCTTTGTCACCGTGTGCTCGCCAAAAAAAATTACGACGCGTTGCAGATGTTTGATGCACCAATGACATGCCCGTCAAGAAAAATGCGCATTTGAAAAACTGGAATTGCTCCAATTCTAAACAAGCTTTTTTTGGAAGAATTTCAAACTGCGTCTTACGTGCGGTTCTGAAAGACGAGGCACGCTGACGTTTACGGCCGTCCGGCGTGCGCCTACCGGGAGAATCTCATCGGCTCGCGGTGCGGACAAAGCGCCACCCGGCGATGCCGCCGTCGTCATCATTCGCCCACGGCACGGCGGCACAGGCTTCAAATATCCGATCCCCATGAGCGCACTGGCCAAACTCGGGCCGATGAGCAAAAATCTCGACCCGCGAGGGCGCAATGACGCGGCCATGGCGGCGGACGACCTCTTCCGGGTCGAGCCCGCTCCCTGATGCCGAGCGAACCGTCGACGCTCACCACGAACGGCATGGGAAATATGGACAAGATCGCTTTAATAGGATTTCTCCTTGCGGCAACCTCGTTTGAAGCCTTTGGCGATGCGGTCGTGCGAATGGGGATCGCGCCGAATTCATGGCTGTTGCGCTGCGCGCTTTTCGCTGCCGGTGCGGCCCTGCTGTTCGGCTATGGGCTTTCGATCAACCTGGCACCGATGGAATTTGGCCGCGTCGTCGGTCTTTATATCGCGACGCTGTTTATCGTCTGGCAGACGGTCAATTGGATTGTGTTTCGATCCACGCCCACTATGCCGATTCTGATCGGCGGTGCGTTTATCGTGATCGGCGGAATTATCGTCACCTTGTAAACCGGGAATTCGAACAACGGACGACGTTGGGGCCGCTCGGTTCGTTGACAACGGCCGCGGCCTGTCCATATGGTTGTCCAAGTCTTCGCGAATAAGGAAGCCGGTGGGATTCCGGCGCGGTCGCGCCACTGTATTCGGCCACGGGTTTTATCGAGCCGAAAGCCAGACCCTCTCCGCGAATGGCGAACACTCTAGCGGGACGCGCAATCCCAGGAGGACAAGATGACTGACACGACCTTCACACCGACACTTCCGGTTACCGCCATTCCCTTACGCGAGTGGCTGCCTTGGGCGATTTTCGCCGGGCTGATTCTTCTGTTTGCGATCTATTTCGTCGGCGCGGAACAAGGCGCCACGTCGCTGATCAGCGGCATGTACGTGCACGAATTCGTACACGATGGACGGCACCTGCTCGGCTTCCCCTGTCACTGACGACTGACGGGAGCTACTTATGGTCAGGACGTTTCTCGTCCGCGGCATGCTGGTCGGCATTGTCGCGGGGCTGCTCTCCTTCGGCTTCTTGAGAGTGTACGGCGAGCCGCAAGTCGATCGCGCCATCGCGTTTGAGACGCAGATGGACGAAGCGAAAGCGGAGGCCGAAAAACACAAGGGCATGGTAATGCCAGCCGAAGAGCCCGAACTTGTCAGCCGGCCGGTGCAAGCCGGCCTCGGCCTGATCGTCGCGGTCATGGTCTATAGCGCCGCGTTCGGCGGCCTGTTCGGCCTGGCATTCGCCTTCGCACAGGGCCGCATGCCCGGCAACTTCAGTCCGCAGGCGCTGGCGGCAGTGCTGGCCGCGGCAGGCTTCATTGCGCTTTACCTCGTTCCGAACCTGAAATATCCGGCGAATCCGCCCTCGGTCGGCAATCCAGACACCATCGGCATGCGAACCGCGCTGTATTTCGGCATGATCGGCATTTCGCTCGCCGCCATGATCGGAGCGATCAATTTCAAGCGCATGCTGACTGCGCGCTACGGCGAATGGAATGCGACGCTGATGGTGGCGGCGTATTATATCGTCGTCGTAATCGCCGCCGGCGTGATATTGCCAGCTGTTAACGAAGTGCCGGAACGGTTTCCCGCCGTCGTGTTGTGGAACTTCCGCATCGCTTCGTTCGGGGCCCAAGTCATCCTGTGGGCGACCCTCGGCCTGCTGTTCGGCGCGTTGACGCAGCGCGCATACGCCAACGGCATGCCGCGGGCCTAGCCGGCGTCGGCCGGAGCGGCAGCGAGCATGACCGCGCGGCTCATTCTGATCTGCCACGCATCGACTGACGCGGTGCGCCGGCCGGCCTTTCCCGCCGACGAGGCTCTCGACGACATCGGCCGGCGGGACGCGGCGGCGGCGGCCCAATCCCTCCTGCGCGCCGACTGCAATTGGGTCAGCCCGGAATTGCGGACACGCCAAACCGCGCAGGAACTCGGACTGGACGCCGCCGTGCAACCCTCGCTGTGCGATTGCGACTATGGCGCCTGGCGCGGCCGTAAGCTCGACGATGTGCAAGCGCGGGAGCCCGATGCGATGGCCGCCTGGCTGCGCGATCCGGCGGCGGCGCCGCATGGCGGCGAATCGATCCTGGCTGTGATCCAGCGCGTCGCCGCCTGGCTTGCCGGAGAACATGGGCACCATCGGCAATCGATCGTCGTCACTCATGCGACGATCATCCGTGCCGCCATCGTTCATGCGATCGGCGCCACGCCGCAATCATTCCGGCGAATCGACATTGCGCCGCTGTCGGTCACCCGCTTGAGCGGCACGCACGAGCGGTGGAATCTCGTGACCGCAAATTGTCCCCTCAACGGCTCGACCTGATCCGCCAACCATGAGCGAGTTTCAATTGATTCTAATTCTAAAACATAATCGTTGACGGTCGGCCGACGCCGCTGTCTTTTGGCCGCAGGGGTTGATTTGGCGGACGTGGGCGATGTCCAGCGATTTTGCGAAGCCCTGCCGTGCCTGGCTATCGGCGGGCGTGCGGGGTGCGCGATCGGGGCGGATTTCCGCTGTGGTGACAAAACGTCGTGTCACGCGAACGGAGGCCGCCTTGGCTGCTCTGCGACGAATTCTATCCAACAAGCGCTCGATGACGGCGCAACACGCAATCGGCGCGCTTTGCGCGGCAATGGTGATCGCGGCGGCAAGCAGCGCATCGGCCGACGCGCTCATTCCGATCAATGCGCTATCGCTGGCCGGGCCTGGCTACAACTGGACCGGCTGGTATGCCGGCGGCCACATCGGCGGCGCGTTCGGCACGTCGAACTGGTCGACCCCGGGCGCCTCGGGATCGGCGACCATCTACCAGACCATCAACACCTTCGACGAAGCCGGAAGTTTCGTCGGCGGCTTCCAAGGCGGCTACAATTATCTGTTGCCGAACCGTGTTCTCATCGGCGGCGAAGCCGACTTCACGTTCCCCAACTTCCCGAGCACGATGGGGCTCAGTACCGGGCCGAACATCAATTTCACGTCGCCCGGCATCGGCCCAATGAATTTCAACGAAGCGATGCTGTCGTCGGGCACGGTGCGCGGCAGGATCGGCTATGCTCCGGGACACTGGCTGTTCTACGCGACCGGCGGATTTGCGTGGATGTACAGCCAGCAGACCATGACCAATATCACAACCGGCGCCGTGGAAGCGCCCTTCGTTTGGCGTCTCGGCTGGACGGCCGGCGCCGGCGTGGAAACACCGATCGCGCCACACTGGACCGCCAAACTGGAATACCTGTTTTCTGATTTCGGCAGGCAGACTTACCAATTCACCGGTGGCGCGCAGCCGTTCACGTCCGACTTTCTTCTGCAGGAAGTGCGCGCCGGCGTGAACTACCAGTTCAACAACAGCGCGCCCCTGAGCGGTCCGCTTGTCACCAAGGCGCCGGCCGCCATCGATCCCGACAACGTCAATTTCCACGGCCAGGGGACCCTCGTCTGGCAGGGTACCGGACCATTCCATTCGCCGCCCGGCTCCACGGGCGCGAACAGCCTGCAGGCCGCCGCCAACGGCCGCGAGACGATCGACGCGACGCTTTATGCCGGTTTGCGGCTGTGGCAAGGCGCCGAGCTTTGGGTCGACCCCGAAGTCGACCAGGGCCATGGTCTTGCCGAAACGCACGGCGCAGCCGGATTTCCGAGCGGAGAATCTTACAAGCTAGGGTTCAGTTACCCGTATGCGCGCGTGCAGCGCTATTTCGTCAAGCAGACCATCAACCTCGGCGGCGAAACAGAAAAGGTCGACGCCGACATCCATCAGTTCGCCGGCTCGCAAACCGCGAACCGTTTGGTGCTTTGGGTCGGCAAATTCTCCGTCGCCGACGTTTTCGGCACCAACAAATACGCCAACAATCCAAAAGCGGACTTCCTCAACTGGTCGCTGATCAACGCCGGCACCTTCGATTATGCCGGCGACGCCTGGGGTTATTCCTATGGCGCGGCGGCCGAATGGTATCAGGGCATCTTCGCGTTGCGCGTCGGCGTGTTCGACATGTCGGCGGTCCCCGCCGAAGCCAGCAGCGCGCTCGTGGATCCTATTACGGCCGACGCATACGGGCTCGACGAAGGATTCAACCAGCAACAATATCTCGCCGAGCTTGAAGAGCGCCATCAGTTGTGGGGACAGCCCGGCAAGCTAAAAATCACCGGCTTCGTTACCCATGGCCGAATGGGAAACTTCCAGGATGCGGTCGGGACTGCGGCAGCGGCAGCACCGGGCAATCCTTTGAGCGACGTCAACAATGCGATCGTCGCCGATCGCATGTACCGCCTGCGACCGGGCGTGAGCCTCAATCTGGAACAGCAGGTCAATGACTGGATGGGCCTGTTCGCCCGCGCCGGCTGGGCCGATGGCCGGGTTGAACCTTGGGATTTCACCGACATCGACCGCACCGTGTCGGCAGGCGTCTCGATCAGCGGCAAGCAATGGGGCCGGCCGGACGACACAGTCGGCATTGCCGGCGTCGTCAATGGACTAGACCCCGTGCATCGGGCGTACTTAGCGGCCGGCGGCTTGGGCATCCTGATCGGGGACGGTTCGCTCCCCAATTACGGCCTGGAGCAGATCATCGAGGCTTACTACAGTTACGCGATTACGCAGTGGTTGAAGGTCGGCGTCGATTATCAGCTCATCGTCAACCCCGCCTACAATGCCGATCGCGGGCCGGTGAACGTTTTCGCCGGCCGCATCCACACTCAATTCTGACAAACGTCGAGAAGTTTGCTGCGACCGCCGCGCCGAGCGCGCAATCCCCGCGCGGTTAGCAGCAAGGCTTCCGTTTGCGGAACGCACCCCATGCAGTTGGCGTCAAGGCTTCTCGGCGTTGTTTGCGTCCTCCTGATCATTGCACTGTGGGCGGTGACCATCATGACCGATCCGACATCCGGCGCGATTACCGCCGCCACCGCGCTGACCGCGATTGTGGCGCTGATGATGGTTTTGACGTCGGCAACATGATGTCAGAACGTATGAACGTTTTTTGCCGGCTGCGCCCACGCCCGCAATCTGAGTGGACAGGCCGCCACGCCCGTGGCTTAAGCAAGCTCTTGGCGCCGCCCCGGTCCGTGTCCGCGGCGCGATCGAGGCCGCGAAGGAGCGTGCATGACGGCTGAACTCGACGGCCCGCGGCTGGCGCCGCTCTCCGGCAATGCGCGCCAACTTGTGGTGTTCCTGCATGGTTATGGCGCCGACGGCAACGACCTCATCGAACTCGGCCGCGTCTGGCAGCCGTTGCTGCCGCAAGCGGCGTTCGTCTCGCCGCATGCACCCGAGGCGTGCGCCCAGGCCCCGGTCGGCCGGCAATGGTTCGAGCTGACCTTTCGCGATCCCAACGAACGCTGGGTCGGCGTCAACAAGGCGGCCCCGGCACTCAATCGCTTCATCGACGCGGAGCTCAAGCGCCAGAACGTGCCGCCGTCGGCGCTGGCGCTGGTCGGTTTCAGCCAGGGCACCATGATGGCGCTGCACGTCGGCTTGCGCCGCGCCGTGACGCCGGCGGCGGTTGTCGGCTATTCGGGATTACTGGTGCTGCCGCCGGGCGACAATCCGGAAAGTGCGGTCGCCGAGATCAAGTCGCGGCCACCGGTCCTGCTGGTGCACGGCGATCAGGACGAACTCATTCCGGCCCAGGCCCTGCTCGCCGCGGCACAGGGACTTGCCGCCCTCGACGTGCCGACGCAATGGCACCTGTCCGCCGGCGTCGGCCACGGCATCGATCCCGAAGGCCTCCGCCACGGCGGCGAATTCCTGGCGCGCAGTTTCAAAAGCCGCAGCTGATGCGGCCCCGCTCTATCGGCCGGTCGTTATTTGCCGACCGCGATGCGACCGGTCATGTTCGGATGGAATTTGCAGTAGTAGGCAACCATTCCCGGGGCCGCGAGGACGACGCTCCTCGTCGTATTGATCGGAATCATGATGTCCCAGGCGCCGTCACGCGCTGTCGCCGTGTGCGCGACGAAATCCGCGTTGACCCATTCGATCGTGTCGCCGACACGCGCCGTGACGTCCGCCGGCATGAACCTGAGATTCTCGATCTTGATTCGAATCACTTCGGCGCGCGCCTGTCCCGCGGCAAGGGCGAGAAGGAGCGCGCCGAAAGTCCGCACAGCCAGTCGGCGGTGCATCGTGGTCGCCTTATTTGAATTCCGCCGCGACGTGCTCGGCGTGTTGCTCGTGGCCCTGAAAAATCTTCAGGCCCGTCTTCAGCAGGTCTTTCAGCTCGGCATTGTTGGCGTCCGGAATAAGCGTGTTCTCCAGCGCGCCGTCG
>JAGXAC010000198.1 GCA_019075925.1 Hyphomicrobiales bacterium
AAGGGCTGGTGCTCGAGGTCGCCTTCGAAGGCCTGCAGCGCTCGACGCGGCACAAGTCCGGCGTCGCCATGCGCTTCCCGCGCATCAACCGGCTGCGCTGGGACAAGCCGCCGGGCGAGGCCGACCGGCTCGAACGGTTGGAGGCGATGCTGGCACAGATCGAAGCGCCGAGCCGTTAAGCTCAAGCGTTCGCTCGAGTGACGTCCGTCAGCGGCCAACGCGCGCGCGGCGCGACTGACAGCGGGTCGGTCAGCCCGAGCGCCAGCCTTTCGGCACCGGCCCAGGCGATCATCGCGCCGTTGTCGGTGCACAACGCCGGCGGTGGCGCGACCAGCGAAATGCCGATCTCGAAGGCGGCGCGGTGCAGCACCTTGCGGATCGCCTGATTGGCGGCGACGCCGCCGGCGCAAACCAGCGCCGTCGGCTTGCCGATCTGGTCCACGAACATGCGCAGTCCCGTGCGGACCCGGTCGAGCACCACGTCGCCGACCGCCTGCTGAAACGACGCGCACAGATCGGCGACGTCGTCGTCGCTCAGCGGCGCGATCTTCTGCGCTTCGAGGCGAAGCGCGGTTTTCAGACCCGACAGCGAGAAGTTGGCGTCGTGCCGGCCGGTCATCGGCCGCGGCAACGCGAACCGCTCCGGATCGCCGCGCGCGGCTTCCTTTTCAACCAGCGGTCCACCGGGATAGCCGAGGCCGAGCAGCTTTGCGGTCTTGTCGAAGGCTTCGCCGATGGCGTCGTCGACGGTGCCGCCAAGCCGCAGATAATCGCCGACGCCGCGCACGCCGAGGATTTGGGTATGGCCGCCGGAGGCCAGAAACAGGCAATAGGGAAACGCCGTCCCGTCGGTCAGCCGCGCGGTGAGCGCATGCGCTTCCAGATGGTTGACCGCGATCAGCGGCTTGTCGTGGACGAGCGCGATCGCTTTCGCCGTAGTCAGGCCGACGATGACGCCGCCGATCAATCCGGGTCCGGCCGCGGCGGCGATGCCGTCGAGGTCGGCGAAGGAAAGCTTCGCCTCGCGCATTGCGGTTCCGATGATTGCGTCGAGCGCCTCGACATGGGCGCGCGCGGCGATCTCGGGCACGACGCCGCCGAATTCGGCATGCTCGCTGATCTGCGACAGGACCACATTGGAGAGGATGCGGCCCGGCGCGTCGTCGGTCCGCTCGACCACGGCGGCCGCCGTCTCGTCGCAAGTTGTCTCGATGCCGAGGATGAACATCAATGTATTATACATTATGCAGCCGCGGGCTACGTAGTGCCGAAGCGGCCCGGAATTCGGCGTCAATCCGGCGGGCTTGGTTCGTCGCGTTGCTCAACGCCATGACGGTGGTACGTGGACGATGGTAGGTGAAAGTCCGATGGCACAAGCCGCAACCACATCCGTCCTGCGCATCGGCTCGCGGGGCTCGCCGCTGGCGCTCGCGCAGGCCCGCGAGGTCCGCGACCGCCTGGCAGCAGCGGGCGCCGATCCGGCGCGGATCGAAATCGTGGAGATCCGCACCACCGGCGATACGGTGCAAGGACCGCTTGCCGATGCCGGCGGCAAGGGCCTCTTCACCAAGGAAATCGAGGAGGCGTTGCTGGCGGGCCGGATCGATCTTGCCGTCCATTCGTCGAAGGATTTGCCGACCGTGCTGCCGCAGGGCCTGGTCCTGGCCGGCTTTCTGCCGCGCGAGGATCCCCGCGACGCATTCATCAGCCGCAAGGCAAAGAGCTTGCGCGAGCTTCCGGCCGGCGCGGTGATCGGCACGGCGTCGCCGCGGCGGCAGGCGCTGCTTAAGCGCATGCGTCCGGACCTTAACGTCGTGACCTTGCGCGGCAACGTCGAGACACGGTTGCGCAAGCTCGACGACGGCGAGGTGGATGCGACTTTGCTCGCCGCCGCCGGCTTGAAGCGGCTCGGTCTGTTGTCGGCCGCGACCTCGATGCTCGAGCCCGAGGAGTTCCTGCCGGCGGTCGGCCAGGGCGCGATTGGCCTGGAGACGCGCGCCGATGACGCGACGATCCGTGCGCTGATCGGCGACATCAACGATGCCGACACGGCAACCGCGCTTGCCGCCGAACGCGCCTTCCTGGATGTGCTCGACGGCTCGTGCCGGACGCCGATCGGCGGCCACGCCAGCATCGCCGGCGGCCGGCTTCGTTTCCGCGGCATCATCGTCAAGCCCGACGGCAGCGAGGCGATTGAGGCTGCGCGCGAAGGCGACCGCGAGCAGGCGGCCGAGATCGGCGCCGATGCGGGCCAGGAGTTGCGCCGGCGCGCCAGCGCCGACTTTTTCGTCCGGGCCTGACGTGCGCGTGCTGGTGACGCGGCCGCAGCCCGACGCCGAACGCACCGCGGCGGCATTGCGCACGCGCGGCCACGCCGCGGTCGTCGCGCCGCTTCTTCGCATCGAGCCGGTGGACGATGTGGAGCTTGGCAGCGGGCCATGGGCGGCGATCCTCGTCACCAGTGCCCATGCAGCGGCGATCGCGCGGCATCGACGCTTCATCGCGCTTAAAAAGCTGCCGGTGCTCGCCGTCGGCGCGCGCAGCGCGCAGGCGATGCGCGACGTGGGCTTTGCCGAGGTTATTTCCGCGGACGGCGGCGCCGGCGAATTGACGCGGCTCGCCGCCGGCCGGATCGAGGGCGGGGCGTCGCTTCTTTATCTTGCCGGGGCGGAACGCTCCGGCGACCTCGCCGGCGATCTCGCCGCGCAGAATTTCACCGTGCAGACGGCGGTGGTTTACCGCGCGGTGGCCGCGGACGCGTTGCCGTATGCGGCGATCGAGGCGCTGACCGCCGGCATCGGCGGCGTCCTGCATTTTTCCAAGCGCAGCGCCGAGGCTTATGTAAAGGCCGCGCAGGTTGCCGGTTTCGCCGATGCCGGGATCGACAAGCCGGTGCATTTCTGCCTGTCGGCGCAGGTGGCGGAGCCGCTGGCACGGGCCGGCGCCGCCGAAATCCGGATTGCCGAGCGGCCGGACGAAGCGGCGCTGATCGCATTGATTCCCGCCTGAGCCGCAACGCCCGCAATGTTGCCGCCGTTACGGCTTTCGTATTATGCCGGGACCGCAAGCGGATGATGCAACCGAACCGGTCGCTTGCCCTGGAGCCGTAATGAGCGAGCCCGACAGCACGCCGCGCCGACGGCCGCCGACCATCGACCTGACGGCAAAGGAAGTCGGCGCCGAGCCGGCCGAGCCGGCGCCGAACCCGGCTGCGGCCGACGCCTCCGGCGAACGCGCTTCGTCCGGCAACGCCACCAAGGCGCGCGGGCGCCGCAATTCCCGCCTCGGCTCGTATGCCGTGGGTATTCTGATCGGCGCGGTTGTCGCCGGAGGCGCCGCGGCCGGATTGTGGGCGGCGGGCTTCATGCCGCGGCGCGATACCACGGTGCCGGCCGCTGCGCCGGTGGCGAAGACGATGGCCGACGATCACGTTTCCGCACGGCTCGACAAGATCGAGCACGCGCTGCAAACGCCGCGCGCCGACGACGGCGCGGCCGGCTTCATGACCGCGGTGGAAGCGCAAAACAAGTCGCTCGGCGATGCCCTCGCCGCGCTAAGTCATCGCGTTGATGACATTGCGGCGGCCTCGCAAACCGCGCTCGCCCAGGCAAAGAGCGCCGCCGCGGCGGCAGATGACGCCAAGAGCGCCGCGGAGGGGGCAAAAAGCGCAAATGCCTCGGGCGTTCAGCACAGCGATCTCGATGCGCTGGCAAGCCGCGTCGCTGCGCTTGAAAGCGCGGTCAAATCGCTTACCGCCGACAACGCGCAGCGAAGCGCAAGCCAGAACGACAACGCGGCGCGTGCCACCATTGCCGCCGAGGCCTTGCGTGCGGCGGTCGAACGTGGCGTGCCTTTCCAGTCCGAACTCGCGGCGGTGAAGTCGTTCGGCGCCGATCAGGATGCAATCGGGGCGCTTGCGCCGTTTGCAGCCGGCGGTGTGCCGACCGCGAAGGCGCTCGGCCGCGAACTCGCCACGCTGACGCCGTCGCTGCAACGCGCGGCAGACTCGGCAATGCCGACCGGCTCGCTGCTCGGACGGCTGGAAGCGCGCGCGCAACGGCTGGTCCGCGTCACGCCGATCGACACCGCGGCGGCGCCGGCGAGTCATGATGTTTCGTCGCTGATCGGCCGCATCGAAGCGGACGCGGCACGCGGCGACATCGAAGCCGCGCTCGCCGACCTGGCAAAGCTGCCCGACGGCACGCGCGCGCCGGCCCTGGCATGGATCAAACGGGCGCAGGCGCGCGAAACGGCGCTCGCCGCAAGCCGCCGCATCGCCGCCGCGGCGCTTGCCGCGCTCGCCAAACCGGCATCGCAATGACCCGCGTCATTACCTTTCTGATCGCGGTCGGCATTCTGGCGGTCGGCGTTGCCTGGCTCGCCGATCGTCCGGGTGAGGTGGTGGTCACCTGGCAGGGCTGGCGGATCGAGACTTCGGTGATGATGCTCGCCGCCGCGGCGCTTGCCGCGGTGATCGTCATTCTCATCGTCTGGACGCTCGTTCGCGCGATCCTGCGGTCGCCATCCGCGCTGCGGACGCATTTGCACCGCCGCCGCGGCGAGCGCGCCTATCAGGCGATTTCGCGCGGGCTCGTCGCCATCGGCTCGGGCGACCTTGCCGCGGCGCGCGCGCATGCCGCGGAGGCCAAGCGCATGGCGCCGGCCGAGCCGTTGTCGCTGTTGTTGAGCGCGCAGCATGCGCAACTCAGCGGCGACCGCGCGGCCGCCGAAGATGCTTTCCAGGCCATGGCGAGCCGGGCCGACACCAAGACTCTCGGGCTGCACGGCCTGTTCATCGAAGCGCAGCGCCGCGGCGACCGCGATAGCGCGCACGCTTTCGCCGAAGAAGCGGCGCGCGAAAATCCCTCGCTCGGCTGGGCCGGCAAGGCGGTGCTGGAAAAACTCTGCATCACCGGCGACTGGGCCGGCGCGCTGGCGCTGCTTGAGCGCAACAAGCGCGCGCTCGACGACGAAAGCTATCGCCGCCAGCGGGCGGTGATGCTCACCGCGCGCGCTCTCGCCACCGAGGACACCGATCGCGACACTGCGAAAGCGTCGGCGCTGGAAGCGGCGAAGCTTGCGCCGACATTCGTGCCGGCAGCCGCGCTGGCCGGCCGCATGCTGGCGGAGGCCGGCGAATTGCGCAAAGCCGCCCGCGTCGTTCACCGGGCCTGGGAGGCGCAGCCGCATCCGGATCTGGCGCAGGTGTTTTCCGACCTGCGGTTCGGCGACGCCGCGCGCGACCGGCTGAAACGGATCGAAGCGCTGGTCAAAAAGGCGCCCGGCCATATTGAAAGCGCGCTGGCGCTGGCGCGTGCCGCGATCGACGCGCAGGAATTCGCCAAGGCGCGCCAGGCGCTTGCCGCGCATCTCGCCGCGCCGACCAAGCGGGTGGCGCTATTGATGGCCGAACTCGAGCGCGCCGAGCACAACGACGAAGGCCGCGTCCGCGAATGGATCGCGCGCGCGGTGCATGCGGCGCCCGATCCGACCTGGACTGCCGACGGCCACGTCTCCGATCGCTGGCTGCCGGCTTCGCCGGCCGGCCGGCTCGACGCCTTCGAATGGCGCGTGCCGCTCGCCGGTATTGGCAAGCCGGCGATCGAGCCTGACGCGCCCATTCCGGCAGCGCCGCT
>JAGXAC010000199.1 GCA_019075925.1 Hyphomicrobiales bacterium
CGCCTAATAAAGCCAAGGCGCCGACCATCACAGCCGTACGCCGCCCGAAAACGCCAAATCGGGCCAAAGACTTGGCCCGCAGCGCGTCGGCCAGCCAGCCAAACCGCCACCCAAACTGCCCAACCCGATTCAGCACTGGTCCACCCTTAACAACCGGAGATTAGTTATTTACTATCCGGTTAGTCAATAACGGTAAGCTCCCTGTTGACCACGGAGTTTAAAGGCCATGACCGACGTGTTGGAAACGCACACCGAGACGCGGCGCCGCCGCAAAGCCGAGCGGCCTCACGAAATACTCGAGGCAGCATTTTTGGAATTTTCCCGCAACGGCTACGCGATGACAACGCTGGATGCGATCGCCGAGCGAGCCGGCGTGACCAAAGGCACCATCTACGTCTATTTCGAGAACAAGGAACATTTGTTCATCTCGATGGTACGCGAGCTGATGAAAGTCACGCTCGACACCGTCCACGACATGTTCGAGCGCCACGAAGGCTCGACGGCGGATTTGCTGAAGGCGCAATTCAGCTTCATCTACGAAAACATCGTCGAAGACCGCCGGCGCCGCGAGGTGGTTCGCATGTTGATCGCCGAAGCGCCGCGTTTCCCGGCGCTTGCCGACCGTTACCACGACGAAATCCACCAGCCCTGCATGGAGATGCTGCAGCACGCGATTCAGCGCGGCATGGATCGCGGCGAGATCAAGCGCTCCGCGATCACCGAATGCGCGCTGGTCATCGTCGCTCCGATGGCGCTGATCGACGTCTGGATGATGATGTTCGAGGATCGCCAGCCGATCGACCTGAAGGCGTATTTCAACGCCCATCTCGACCTGGTGCTCAAGGGTCTGTTGACGAAATCGTAGCGCGCCGCCGCGCTGACGCGGCGCGCGGTGTGTGCGGGCGGCCGCAACCGGCGAGACCGGCGATCTCGATCGTTACGCCGCCGGACGCGGGCCGGATTTAGTGCGTTACCTTCGCCGAAACTGATGCCGCTGTGGCGCGCGAGTGGCCGCCGCCGGGCGTTCGTCCTTGTGCCGAAAGATCAGCCGGCCTTTTTCAAGGTCGTATGGCGATACTTCCACCGTCACCCGATCGCCGGCGAGCGTCTTGATCCGGTTCTTTTTCATTCTTCCGGCCGTGTAGGCCACGAGCACGTGGCCGTTATCGAGCTGAACGCGGTAGCGCGCGTCTGGCAATATTTCGAGGACGAGGCCTTCGAATTCCAGCAGTTCTTCCTTGGTCACGTTACGATCCCTTTGAATGACCGGCCCAGCGCGACGGGCGGCGGTCCATATTAGACCTGGCTGGCAAAGGACGCTGCAAAAACCCGACCGCGGCAATCGCGCTTGCGTCTTGCTGCGGCTGCTCGTGATGCCGGTCCTGCGGCGGCTCATGCCGCCGGTCGCGACGTGACGGACCGTTCCGGCGCCGCTTGCCGCGTTTGTGCGGGAGCGTCGCCGCCGGCCGGCCCGGTACGGCATGGACGACCGCCGGCTCGGGCCGATATTCGTGTGCACGCCGGCCGCTTACCGGTATCGACAGGCGGATGAGCTTCTCGATATCGCGCAACAGAGCGGCTTCCTCGCCGTCGCACAACGAGACCGCCACTCCGGCCGCGCCGGCGCGCGCGGTGCGACCGATGCGGTGGACGTAGGTTTCCGGCACGTTCGGCAGGTCGTAATTCACCACATGGCTGACGCCATCGACATCGATGCCGCGCGCGGCAATATCGGTGGCAACCAGGGTGCGGACCTCGCCTTTGCGGAATGCCGCCAGCGTGCGTTCGCGCTGATTTTGCGATTTGTTGCCGTGAATCGCCTGCGCCGCGATGCCGGCGCGCAACAGCCCGCGCACCACCTTGTCGGCGCCATGCTTGGTCCGCGTGAAGACCAGCGCCCGGTCGATGATTTCGCTCCGCAGCACGTCGATCAGCGCCGGAAGCTTGCCGGCGCGATCGACGCGGATCACGCGTTGGTCGACCCGCTCGACCGTGGTGGCCTCCGGCGTAACCGCGACCTTGACCGGCTCGCGCAGCATCTGCGCCGCGAGTTCGGCAATGGCGCGCGGCATCGTCGCCGAAAACATCAGCGTCTGCCGCCGGGCCGGAAGTTTCGCCACGATTTTTCGGATGTCATGGATAAAACCCATGTCCAGCATCCGATCGGCTTCGTCGAGCACAAGACATTCGACGTCGCCAAGCCGGACTGCATTGCTCTGCACGAGATCGAGGAGCCGGCCGGGCGTAGCGACAAGAACATCGACGCCGTTGAGGAACGTACGCACTTGCGCACCCATCGAAACGCCGCCGATCGCCAGCGCGGCGCGGATGCGCAGGTGACGGCCGTAAGCGCGGAAGCTGTCGAGAATCTGGCCGGACAATTCGCGCGTCGGACTGAGCACCAGAATGCGGCAGCTCTTGCGAACCAGCGGTCGCGGGTTGGCGGCGAGATAATGCAGGAGCGGTAGTGCGAACGCGGCGGTTTTGCCGGTCCCGGTCTGGGCGATGCCGATCACATCGCGACCGGCCATCACCAGCGGAATTGTCTGGGCCTGGATCGGCGTCGGTGCGAGGTACTTTTCTTCGGTAAGGGCGCGGGTGATCGAGTCGTTGAGTGCAAAGTCGTCGAAGGCGGTCAAATCGGTCAATTCAATTGCTTTCATTGTTAGCGCGAGATGCGCAGTTATTGTTGAATGCGCAACCGCGCGCCGGCCGCCGAAACGACCGGTCCGCTTTTGCGGGCAAAGCGACATCCCGCGCGATCTGGGCTGTCAATGGATTTTGGAAAAAGCGAGCAGGAAGCCGATTGGCGGTGTCCGTACGCGCGGCTCGCGCAAGCCTAATGCGGCTGCTGATTCTTCATACGCCTTGGGCTTGTTCGTTTCAAGGCAGTTGCCGTCGCCGACTTCGGTACCCGTGTCGGCCGGACGCTTGCGGGCACGACCGGTTCGGCATCTTTGGCGGCGGCCTCCTTGGCAAGCCGCAATGCTTTCAGCCGTTCCATCCGTTCACGAACCGCGCGGCCGCTGGCCAGATATTCCTGCATCGCTTGGGCACCTTCCTTGGCGCGCTGCTCTTTTTTGAAACTTGCTTCCGCCCGGGTGCGAGCCTCGGTCGATCGGGCTTCACTGGCTCTGGTGGACAATGGCAACTCCTTCCCGAGCGCGACGGCCGAAGCTCGATCGCGCGCGTTAACCTCGGTGAGACGGGGGCTTCTCGCGCATCCGCGAGTATCCCACCACTATATATGTATCGATCAGGCGGAATGTAACCCGGCGCCGAACATTCGCCGGTCCAGGGGTCGGTCGCCTTACGATGGTCCCAGGCGCCATCAGCGCGAGAATTTCTTGTATTTGATCCGTTGCGGCAGAATGGAATCCGTTCCCAACCGCCGCATTTTGTCCTGCTCGTAATCCTGGAAATTGCCTTCGAACCATTCGACGTGGCTGTCGCCTTCGAACGCGAGGATGTGGGTTGCAATACGGTCGAGGAGCCAACGGTCGTGGCTGGTGATCACCGCGCAGCCGGCGAAATTCTCCAAAGCTTCCTCCAGCGCACGCAACGTATCGACGTCCAGGTCGTTGGTCGGCTCGTCGAGCAGCAGCACATTGGCGCCGGACTTGAGCATTTTGGCGAGGTGCACGCGGTTTCGCTCGCCGCCGGAGAGCGCGCCGACTTTCTTTTGCTGGTCGGCGCCCTTGAAATTGAAGGCGGCGCAATAAGCCCGTGAATTGACCTCGCGCTTGCCTAATTGCAATAGATCGAGTCCGCCGGAGATCTCCTCCCAGACGGTCTTTTTGCCGTCGAGCGAATCGCGCGACTGATCGACATAGCCGAGCTGCACCGACTCGCCGACCTTGATCGTTCCGCTGTCGGGCTGTTCCTGACCCGTGATCATTCGCAACAGCGTCGTCTTGCCGGCGCCGTTGGGCCCGATGATGCCGACGATGCCGCCGGGCGGCAGCTTGAAGGTCAGATCGTCGATCAGCAGATGGTTGCCATAGCCCTTGCGCAGGTTTTCGACATCCACCACCCTCTGCCCCAGCCGCTCGGCAACCGGAATGACGATCTGTGCCGTTTGCGTCTGTTTCTCGCCGGCTTTTTTCAGCAACTCTTCGTAACGTTCATAGCGCGCCTTGGATTTGGCCTGGCGGGCGCGCGGCGACGCCCCGATCCATTCTTGCTCGCGCGCGAGCGTGCGCTGGCGCGCTTCCTCCTCGCGGCCTTCCTGTTCGAGCCGCTTCTGCTTCTGCTTGAGCCAAGCCGAGTAATTGCCCTGGTAGGGAATGCCACGGCCGCGGTCGATTTCGAGAATCCAGCCGGTGACGTTGTCGAGAAAATAACGGTCGTGGGTCACGATCAGGATGGCGCCGGGGTAATTGCGCAGATGGCCTTCCAGCCACATCACCGACTCGGCGTCAAGATGATTGGTCGGCTCGTCCAGCAACAGCAAATCCGGCTGCTCGAGCAGCAGCCGGCACAGCGCGACACGGCGCCGTTCGCCGCCGGACAGTTTGTCGACGCGCGCTTCGTCGGGCGGGCAGCGTAACGCTTCCATCGCCTGATCGACCTTGGAATCGAGATCCCAAAGCCCCTTGGCTTCGATCTCATCCTGCAGCTTGGTCATTTCGTCCGCGGTTTCGTCGGAATAATTCGCCGCCAGCTCATTGTAGCGATCGAGAACCGCCTTCTGCGGCGCCACCCCCAGCATGACG
This sequence comes from Hyphomicrobiales bacterium, assembly GCA_019075925.1. Lineage (GTDB taxonomy): Bacteria > Pseudomonadota > Alphaproteobacteria > Rhizobiales > Xanthobacteraceae > BOG-931. The sequence goes on from JAGXAC010000199.1 coordinate 4,716, forward strand.
TTGTCGCGTACCGACTTTGCCGCATCGAGTTGCGGCTCCTGCGGCAGATATCCGACACGCGCGCCCTCGGCCGCCCACGCCTCGCCGGTAAATTCGCTGTCGAGCCCGGCCATGATGCGCAGGAGAGTCGATTTGCCCGCACCGTTGATGCCGAGCACGCCGATCTTGGCATCGGGATTGAATGACAGGTTGATATTCTCCAGCACCTTCCGGTTGCCCGGATAGGACTTGGACAAACCCTGCATGTGATAAATGAATTGGCGGGCCATCTTTGGTCCGAGCGTGCGCGCGTTGTTCAAAGGCGCCGAGAAGCGCATGGTGGGAACTGGCGCTGATGTAACGATCAGGCCGCGCCAGGGCAAGCGCCCCACGGATCGGCGTCCTTTAATCCTGCCAGATTACCTTTGCCGGAGCCGGCAGCAGCGACCGCCAGTCTGCACACATTCGGCGACGCTTTACCCTACCCGCCGATCGGCTCGTCTTTCTTTTTCGCACCGATTTTTAATGTTTTTCGCCGAAATTTGGCGACAAAGCCGCACCAATCGCCCTGCACCAGCCCGGCGCCGGGTGGGGTGCGTCAAGCAAGAGCGTGTCTGGAGGCGTCATGCGGGACACACTGAGCAAAGCCGTTCGCAAACTGATACGGGCCTTTTCCCGTCCGTTCGATCCCTACCGGCCGGAACTTCACTATATGCGCGGGCCCGGCCCGAAATGCGCGGCCAAGCGGGCCGACGACCGGCACACGGCCGAGAGCGATGCGGCCGCGCCCGG
>JAGXAC010000001.1 GCA_019075925.1 Hyphomicrobiales bacterium
GCCGGTCGATGTGTGTGGCGCGCATGCGTCTCTCACGTCATCCGGCACGATGCTCTGCCCGCGCTCCGAACGCGCGGACCCCAAGAAGTTATTGGCGGGCGTCACCTGCGCCGCCAACGAATGGTGCTGCAAACACGATATTGGCGGAACGAATGACTGCACGAAGTGCTGCCGAAAGTAGAATGCCCGGGAGATTACAATGTTTACACGATTCGTCCGAATAGCCTTTGGAGGGATATTGCTGGCGGTATCATTCGGTGCGGCGCCGGTCGCCGCGGACTGCCTGGGTCAGTGCGAATCGCAGCATCAAACATGTCTGCGCGGCTGTACCGGGGCCAATGCCAAGGAGTGTGTCGATTCGTGTTTCCGCGGCAGCTCCGCCTGCCGAAGCCGGTGCCGCAGCGAGGCGCCGACGGGAATGCCGGTACGGGTCGGTGGTTTGCCGCGCGCCCTCCTTCACAAAGTCTGTACGCAATTGCCGATTCGCTGTTCAGCCAACAGCGACTGCACCTGCAGCAAGTGCTGCGGCGACATGGCCGGTGTCCACGTCTGCCAGCCTAGCTGCTAGAGCCTAAAGTTAGCTCGCTCCAAGAGGCCAGCCTCGGCGCATTGGTTCTCGGGCAGCAGATAGTGATTCGCCCGTCATCGTCACCATCCATCATCGGCGCAATCGAGAATTTACGGGCTCTATCGATCACCGCTAAACCTTGGTCTAGGATTGCCGGCTCGCAATAGCGAAATTTGCCGCCCAGTCACTCTTTGTATAGCGAAGCCAGCCATCGTGACGCAGGGATGAACGACAAGGAACGAGCCGCGCTCGGATCGATTGCCGCCTCGGCCGGCCTTACGCTGGCGAAGGCCGTGGTCGGCGTACTCAGCGGCTCGCTCGCCATTTTGTCGGAAGCCGGCCATTCGTTACTCGACCTTGCCGCGACGGTGTTGACATACGTGGCGGTGCGCGTCTCCGGCAAGCCGGCCGATGCCGAGCATCAATACGGTCACGGCAAGATCGAGAGCGTTACGGCGCTGATCGAGACCGGCTTTTTGTTTCTCCTCGCCGCTCTCGTGGTCTACGAAGCCGTGCAGCGGCTCGCAGGCGAAAGCAGGAACACGGTCGAGGCGAGCGGCGCCGCTTTCGCCATCATCGTCATATCCGTCGTAGTCGACTTTTTTCGCGCTCGAACCCTCGGCCGGGTAGCGAAGGCAACGTCGAGCCACGCGCTCGAAGCCGATGCGCTGCACTTTCGCACCGATATGTTCTCATCGATTGCCGTTCTGGCAGGACTTGCCGGCGTCGCGCTTGGCTATCCCTTCGCCGATGCCCTCGCGGCTTTGGTTGTTGCTGCCTTCATCGGCACCGCCGGCTGGCGGCTCGGGCGGCGCACCATCGACACCTTGACGGACGCCGCGCCGGCCGGCGTGAGCGAGCGCATCGCGGCGATCGCGCGCCGCGTTCCCGGCGTCGTCGCCGTCGAGCGCGTGCGCGTGCGGCCCGGGGGAGCGGTCCTGTTCGTCGATCTGAGTGTCGCCGTGAGCCGCTCGCTGCCGCTCGATCGCGTCACCGCCATCAAGGAGCGCCTCAATCGCGATGTGCATGCCGAGTTGCCGGAGGCCGAGACAATCATCACTACGGAGCCGCGGGCGCTCGACGACGAGACGGTGCGCGAACGGGTCATGCTGATTGCCAGCAATAACGGGCTGGCGGTTCACCACGTCGCGGTGCAAGCGCTGGCCGATCGCCTTTCGGTTTCGGCCGATCTTGAGGTTGAGGGTACGCTGCCGCTTTCGGCCGCGCATGAAACGGCGACGCTGCTGGAAGATGCTATCCGCGACGAACTCGGGCCGAATGTCGAGGTTGAGACTCACATCGAACCGCTGCCGGCGGCGATACTCGCCGGCCGCGATGCTCCCGGCGCTCGGGTCGCTGAGATCGCGGCTGCACTCTCCACGCTTGCCGCCGACACCGCCGGTCTTGATGGAGTCCACGACGTGCGGGTGCGCGAAACCGCCGACGGCGAGATCGTCAATTTTCACTGTTGGGTCGATCCACTCCTTTCGGTCAGCGACGTGCATGACCTGGTTGACGGTATCGAGCAAAACTTGCGCCGGCGCTTTCCGGGCATCGCCCGCGTCATCGGTCACGCCGAGCCGGAGCGCCAAGCGTAGGACAGTGGAATGGCACCCGCACCGGAAAGATGCCTTGCCGTCGCCGATTGCCTTGCTGTCGCCAAGCGAGGTCCCTAGCCTGCGGCGAGCGTGGGGCCGACGATCGCTGGTTGCCGGATAGGCAGCCTGGAACAAGGCAGCCTGGAACAAGGCAGCCCGGAACAAGGCAGCCCGGAACAAGTCTTGCACTTTTCATCGCTGCATAAAGCTTCTACATCAGACCAGTCATGCGCACCGAAGAACCGCATCCGTTCCGCCTCAAGGATTACCGCCCGCCGGATTGGCTGATCGAAACCGTCGACCTAGACGTTTCCCTCGATCCGACCGCGACAATTGTTCGCGCCAAGCTATGGGTCACGCCGAACAGTACCGGCCGGCCGGCCCCGCTTATTCTCGACGGCGAAGACCTCAAGCTCCTGTCGCTCACTTTCGACGGAGCCCCGCTGCCGGCCGCAAACTTCGTCGCCACGCCGGACCGGTTGACTATCGCGCAGCTTCCTCGCCGGGCGTTCGAACTCGGGATTGAAACCGTCATCGACCCTGCCGCCAACAGCCAGCTGATGGGTCTTTACCGCGCCGGTTCCACCTATTGCACGCAGTGCGAAGCGGAAGGCTTTCGCCGCATTACGTATTTCCTCGACCGTCCCGATGTGATGGCGGTTTACACCACCCGCATCGAGGCCGACAAATCCGAGGCGCCGGTGCTGCTTGCCAACGGCAACCTCATCGACCAAGGCGATGTGCCGGGCGGCAACCGGCATTTCGCGGTTTGGCACGATCCGTTCAAGAAACCCTGTTATCTGTTCGCGCTGGTCGGCGGCAATCTTGCGCGCGTCACCGATTCTTTCACGACCATGTCAGGGCGCAACGTTGCGCTGCATATTTACGTCGAGCCGGGCAAGGAAGATCGTTGCTTCTACGCTATGGACAGCCTCAAGCGCGCCATGCGCTGGGACGAGCAAACTTTCGGCCGCGAATACGATCTCGATATTTTCATGATCGTCGCGGTTTCGGCCTTCAACATGGGAGCGATGGAAAATAAAGGACTCAACATCTTTAACGACAAATACGTGCTGGCGTCGCCCGCGACCGCGACCGACAGCGATTACGCGCATATCGAAGCGGTGATCGCCCACGAATATTTTCACAACTGGACCGGCGACCGCATCACCTGCCGCGACTGGTTTCAGCTTTGCCTGAAGGAAGGACTTACCGTCTTCCGCGATGAAGAATTTTCGGCAGATCAGCGATCGCGCGCGGTCGAACGGATCGGCGACGTGCGTGCATTACGTTCGCATCAATTCGTCGAGGACGCCGGCCCGCTTGCTCATCCGGTGAGGCCGGAGGTCTATCACGAGATCAACAACTTCTATACGACCACCGTCTACGACAAGGGTGGCGAAGTCGTTCGCATGATCAAGGTGCTGCTCGGCGCCGATATCTTTCGCAAGGGGATGGACCTCTACTTCACCCGCCACGACGGGGAAGCCGCAACCGTCGAACAGTTTATTCAATGCTTCGCTGACGTCAGCGGGCGTGACTTCTCCCAATTCATGCTTTGGTACACCCAGGCCGGAACACCGGAAATCCGGGTAGCGCCGCACTACGATGCTCGGGCAAAAACCTTTCGCCTCGACTTGACGCAGACCGTGCCGCCGACACCCGGCCAACCCGAGAAAGCGCCGATGCTGATTCCTCTCTCGGTTGGGCTGGTTGGGCAGAACGGCGCCGATTTGCCGCTGATGATCGATGGCAAGGTGCTGCCGCGAAATGTCATCGATCTGAGCCAACCGGGCCAAAGCTTTGTCTTCACCGGGGTTGCCGAGCGCCCAATCCTTTCGCTCAACCGCGGCTTCTCCGCGCCGGTTAGGCTCATTCTGCCGATCGAGCCAAACGATTTGCGATTTCTCGCCACGCACGATTGCGATCCGTTCAATCGTTGGCAGGCGGCGCAGACACTGGCCATGTCGCTATTGACCGCCAATGTCGCGGCTCTGCGCGGCGGCACCCCTACCGGCGGGATAGACGGCTTGACGGCCGCGCTTGGGACTGTCCTTTCCGACGCCACGCTCGAACCGGCGTTCGTCGCGCTGACGCTGACGCCGCCCAGCGAAAACGATATCGCCCGCGAAATCGGCCGGGATATCGATCCGGAGGCGATATTCGTTGCACGCAGGAATTTGCGCGTTGCCATCGGCCGCAGCCTCGCCGGAGCGTTGGCCGAAAAATACCGGCAGATGATGACGCCCGGTCCCTATCGGCCGGATGCCGCCAGCGCGGGCCGGCGCTCGCTTAAAAACGTCTGCCTCGACCTCATGACCGCGAGCGAGGACGATCAGCCGATCACGCTTGCCTTCTCTCAATACCAAAGCGCCGATAACATGACCGATCGCATGGCAGCACTGGAAACGCTGGCCTCGCACGACCGACCTGAACGAACCCAGGCCTTGGAGGACTTCTACGCCACCTACCAGGGTGACCCGCTGATTATCGATAAGTGGCTCGCCCTGCAGGCGGCGATACCGGAGCCGGGCACACTTGACCGCGTGCGCGCACTCACCGCGCATCCGGCATTCTCCATGGCCAATCCCAACCGGGTGCGCGCGCTGATCGGCTCGTTCGCGCAAGTCAATCATACCCAGTTCAATCGGCCGGACGGCGCCGGCTACGATTTCGTAGCCGACACGGTGCTCGCGCTCGATCCGAAAAACCCGCAAGTAGCCGCCCGCCTGATGGGAGCCTTCCGCTCCTGGCGTGTGCTGGAGCCGCGGCGGCGTGAACGTGCCGAAGCGACTTTGCGCCGTGTGGCGACCGTACCGTCGCTCTCGCGCGACGTCACCGATATCGTTGCCCGAACGCTCGCCGCCGAGGGATAATTTCGTGTGTCGCTCTACACCGCCGAACTCGGCGGGAAAGCCGGCTTGCGTTTCTCAAGATGGGCGGCAAGCCCTTCCGCCGCTTCCGGGCCGGTGAAGCCCATAAACTCCAACGCCAAGGACGCGTCGAAGATCGGCCCGGCCTGACGAAGCCAATTGTTGAGGGAAAATTTGGTCCAGCGAATGGCGCTTTGTGCGCCCTCGGCCAGACGCGTCGCCACCTTGACTACCTCGCTGTCCAGATCGGCATCCTCGACCGCCATGCTGACAACGCCGATCCGTTCCGCTTCCGCACCGAGCAGTTGATCGCAGAGCAATAGATAATATTTGGCTTTGGCCATGCCACACAAAAGCGGCCAGACAATCGCCGCGTGATCCCCCGCCGCGACGCCCAATCGAGTGTGGCCGTCGATAATGCGGCATTCTTTGCTGGCAATCGAAATGTCCGCGAGGAGACCGCAGACCAATCCGGCGCCCACTGCAACGCCGCGCATGGCGCTGACGATCGGCTTCGAGCAGTTGATGATGTTGTAGACAATATCGCTTGCCTCGCGCCAGACGCGAGCACGATCGTCGAAATTGCCGATGATATCCTTGATCATTCCGAAATCGCCCCCGGCGGAAAACATGGTGCCGGCGCCGGTGATGATCGCCGCGTTGATTGCAGGGTCGGCATCGACATCCCGCCAGACCCGCGCCAGTTCTGCATGCATGGCTCGATCGGCAGTGTTGAATTTGCCGTTGTCCATGGTGATGCGCAGCACTTTGGGATGCGGCGTATCGAATTTCAGCCTCGTATAGCCGGAGTAACGACCACTCATGATGCACCCTCGCCTGTCGTTTCCAAAAGTCATGCTTAGACCGCAATGAAACCCTTTCACTGTCAAGACGAGAAGCGGCCCGCGCGAGGCGATGAGCGGGACTTCGCTGATGAACGTAGATTTGACGCTCGGACGCCAAGGAAATGCGCACCATCCCGTTGATTTGACTCACGCTTTGCCGGCAATAGCGAAAAACATCGGAAAGTGCGGGCAAAATTAAGAAAAATATTGATTCCCGACTCTCGACAAATCGACGCGCATCGATTCATATCGGAGTGATTCGGAAAGAACCGGCAAAGTTTAATTCCTTCCGAACGCGGGTGCAGGGGACGTTCCAAAACGGAGGCAGGCATGGCGCGCGCCAACTTGGCGAGTGCGTCTCTACGACCGGATTCGATCCAGGGCTTGGCCAAATCGATTGCCAAACCCGCCTATCGACGCCTGTTGAGCGCGGAACCGCTTCTACGCCGCGCCGTACCGGTTCTCATTGTCGCCTTTCTGATCACGATTTGCATCGGCGCCGCGGTGCAGGTCCTCGAACAGCGCCGGCAAGTTATGCTGCAAGCACGTCAAGCAATCGAGGCGCTCGCCGATCAACTGGCGATTGAGCTTGATCGCACCGGCCGCGAGGCAAAAGGGACGTCAGGCCGCACCGCTGCTGCTCTCGATCGGGTATTGCCGCGTTGGGCAATGGCAGGCAAGCGATCGATATTGGTCGCCGGTTCGGACGGAATCATCGTCGCCGCCAATCCACCCGATCCACAGAAGATCGGCCGCCGTATTCTTGACGTCCTCGGCCCATCGCAAGCTTTGACCGCATATGGCGAGGAAGGCGGCACGCTCGAGATCGCTTTGCCGGACGGTAAAGCGGCTTTGGCGACGGTGCGGGCGCTGCGCAACCCGCTCGGCCTCGTCGCCGTCACAGAACGTGCCGATGACGCACTTGCCGGTTGGCGCTCGGCAACCGCACTCACCGTCACTCTGTCGGCCACGACCGGGTTTGTCGTGCTTATCCTCGGCTTCGCGTTTCATTGGCAGGCAACCCGTGCCCGCGAGGCGGACGCCATCCATGACACGGTGCGCTGCCGAATCGATATGGCGCTCGATCGCGGCCGCTGCGGCCTGTGGGACTGGGACTTGGCCCGCGGTCGAGTGTTTTGGTCTCGCTCCATGTTCGACATCCTCGGCCTTCCCGCCAAGGACGATTTGCTCAGCTTTGGGGAGCTTGATGCGCTGGTTCATCCGGACGACATCGATCTTTATGGACTTGCCCATCAACTCGCCGATGGCGGGACCAAATCGATCGATCACGCTTTCCGCATGCGCCATGCCAGCGGTCATTGGTTGTGGCTGCGGGTGCGCTGCGAGATGACACGTCAGCAAGCCGACGCAGGCCCGCATCTCATCGGCATCGCAGTCGATGTATCCGAACAGAAGGATCTGGTGGAGAAAACCACCGCCGCCGATTTGCGCCTGGCTGACGCCATCGAAACCATCCCCGAAGCATTCGTCCTGTGGGACGCCGATAACCGGCTGGTGCTTTGCAATTCGAAGTTCCAGGAATTACACCGCCTACCCGACGCTGCCGTCATCGCCGGAACACCCTATGAAAACGTGGTCGCTGCCGGCCGAAAACCGATCGTCCGCACCACCATCGCGAACGAAGACTCCCAGCGGCAGGGCGCACGCACCTTCGAAGCCCAACTCAACGATGGACGCTGGCTGCATATCAGCGAGCGGCGCACCAAGGATGGCGGTTATGTCTCCGTCGGCACAGACATAACGAAAATCAAACAACACGAACAAAAGCTCGTTGAGGGCGAAAAGCGCCGGATCGCCACCATCAACGATCTGCGCCACTCGCAGCAGGCGCTTGAGCGCCAGACCGGCGCGTTGGCCGATCTTGCGGGAAAATACGCGGAAGAGAAAACTCGCGCCGAGGAGGCCAACGCGGCCAAATCGAAATTCCTCGCCAACATGAGTCACGAGTTGCGGACACCGCTTAACGCCATCATCGGCTTCTCCGAAATCATGGAATCGGCGATGTTCGGACCGCTGGGGGCCGACAAATATCTCGAATACTCGCGCGACATTCGTGAAAGCGGCCAATTCCTGCTCGACGTCATCAACGACATTCTCGATATGTCGAAGATCGAAGCGGGCGGTATTCACCTTCAACCGGAAGCGGTGGAACTTGATCCTATCCTCGTTGACTGTCTGCGGGTTGTTGCCGGCCGCGCCAACGAAAAGCATCTGACGTTAAACCCGCAGGTCGCGCCCGGCGTCACGCTCGCCGCCGACCGTCGGGCGCTCAAGCAGATCACGCTCAACCTCCTCTCCAATGCGGTGAAGTTTACGCCCGACAACGGATCGGTCAGCGTCCGCGGCCACGTTCGCGGCGGCATGGTCACGATCGCGATCGCCGACAGCGGCATTGGCATCTCGAAAGACGCGCTGCGCAAACTTGGCCGGCCGTTCGAACAGGTCGAAAGCCAGTTGACCAAAACCTATCAGGGGTCGGGACTCGGGCTGGCCATCGCCAAATCGCTTATCGAACTGCACGGCGGCAGCATGCGCATCCGTTCCGCGCTGGGGCGAGGTACGACTGTCATCGTGCGGCTGCCGCTCTCGCAAAACACGCAGGCAGACGCCGACGAAGATGCGGTCCCCCTGCCCTTGGCAAGTTGACCGGCCCTTGCTGTCACGATGGAGCGCCTATAGATGTGAAATGATGTGAATTAAGGCCGGATGGATCGCCGCGTGCCACAACAAATCAAAATCGGATTTCGTGCGCTGCTCGATGCCGCGGAGCGCGAGATCGAAACCTTATCGGTCGAACAGGCGATCGCGCTGCACGGACACAATGACGTAAATTTCATCGATTTGCGTGATCCACGCGAGCTTGAACGCGAGGGCCGCATACCCGGTGCGTTTCATTGCCCGCGCGGCATGCTCGAATTCTGGGTCGATCCGGAAAGCCCCTATCACAAGCCGCTCTTTGCCGAGGACAAGCGGTTTGTGTTCTTCTGCGCTGGCGGCTGGCGCTCGGCGCTTGCCGCCCAAACGGCACATCGGATGGGGCTGCAACCGGTCGCCCACATCAAGGGCGGCTTCGGCGAATGGCGCAAAGCCGGTGGTCCGGTCGTGCCGCCAACGGCAAAGCCGAAATCGGGCTAAGGCGCTCTCCCCAAAATCCGCACGAAGCACTCGCGTACCTGCCGCTGTGTCTCGGCGAGATAGGCCTGCAACGCGGGAAAGTCGGGCAAGTCGGCCGCACGAGCCAACAACGCAAGGACGCCGGCGCCCGCCGACTTCGGGTCAAACGCGCCCGCCAGGCAAAGCCGCAGGATTTGCGTCAGGTCTTGCATGAGCAATACGGCCGGACGAAGTACGGTAGCGTCTTCCGGTTTAAGGATGCCGGCGCGGGCGGCCTTCTCCAGCACACGCGTGGTTGAGGTGTCGAGAAGATCCGGCATCGCCGCGGCATGCACGAGCTGCAAATATTGCGCGATGAATTCGATATCGACGAGTCCGCCTGCCGCGTATTTCAGATCCCAAGGGTCGGCATCCCCCTTTTCGACGGCGATCGCCCCGCGCATCTCGATGACGTCGGCGGCGGTCTTTTGTGCATCGCGTTTGTTCTTCAACACCGAATGGATTGCCGCTTCGACTCGCGCTGCAAAAGCGGGCGACGCCGAAATAATACGAGCACGGGTGAGCGCCATATGCTCCCACGTCCAGGCCTCTTGCTCCTGGTAGCTGGTGAAGCTGTCGATATGCGTGGCCAACGGTCCGGAACGGCCGGAAGGCCGCAGACGCATGTCGACGTGGTAGAGCACGCCATAATTGGTCTGCACCGTCAGCGCGCTGATCAACCGCTGGGTTAAGCGGGCGAAATACTGAGCGCCATAGAGCGAACGCCCGCCGTCGGAGTTCGGGTGTGCAGCGTCGAAGTCGTAGACGACGATTAGATCGAGGTCGGAGCTCGCGGTCATCTCGCGCGCCCCAAGCCGCCCGAGCGCAACGATAGCCGTCTCCTGGCCGCGTAAACGGCCGTGGAGGGCGGCAAAGTCTGCCTCCACCCGCGTGTGCAGTGCGCTAACAAGAACATCGGCAAGGCCGGCAAAGACATCGCCCGCCTGTTCTGCCGACACCGAGCCCGACAAAATGCGTGCCCCGATCAGAAACATGTTTTCCTGGCCAAACATACGGATGGCGTCGAGCATGGCCTCATAGCCCGGTGTTTCCGAAAGCAAGCGGGCGAGTTCCGCCTGCAATCGCCTTGCATCGGGCAATGCTCCGAAGAAGCTCGGATCGATCAACGGATCGATGACGTGCGGGTGCTGCGAAAGAATGTCGGTAAGCCGCGGCGCCGTACCCAGGATCAGCGCGATGAACCGAACAAGTTCGGGATTTTGCCGTAGCAGCGACAAAAGTCGTCCACCGGCCCGCAATCCGGCGAGAAAATTGTCGAACGCGGCAAACGCTTTGTCCGGATTTTCCGCCTTTGAGAACTGATCGATAACGACCGGAATGAGCTCGACGAGATTCTTTCGCGCCTGCTCGCCGTGCAGCGCGCGATAGGACCCCGCCTGCCAGCGCCGCACCGCGGCAGCAAGCTCGCGCGGCTGGCGAAACCCCATTTCAGTCAACCGATCCAGCGTTTCGTGATCGTCCTCGTATTCGCCGGAGGCAAACGACAGGTTCTGCTGCTGGGCAAGCAGCGCCGGCGCGCTTTCGAACAACCGCACATAGTGCTTTTCGACCACACGCAAATGCTTGAGCAATTCGGCCGCGAATTCGTCGGCATCGGCAAATCCCAGAAAGCGGGCGAATGCTTCGAAGGCCTGGCGCTCGGTTGGCAATGTATGCGTCTGTTCGTCGGCCATCATTTGCAGCCGGTGCTCGACACGGCGCAAAAAATCGTACGCCACGCTCAATTCCGTGCACGTAGCGGCATCGATCCAGCCACCCGCCGCAAGTGTCAGCAAGGTTCCGATCGTCTCCCGGCCGCGCAAACCCAGATGACGACCTCCGGCGATTAGCTGCTGAGTTTGCACAAAAAATTCGATTTCACGGATGCCGCCGCGACCGAGCTTGATGTTGTGGCCTTCGACCGCAATCTCGCCGTGGCCGCGGTATGCATGAATCTGCTGCTTCATTGCGTGAACGTCGGCCACCGCGGCGTAATCAAGATATTTCCGCCAGATAAACGGCGCCAGCGCAGCCAGAAGCCTTTCGCCCGCGGCGAGATCACCCGCGCTCGGACGTGCTTTGATCAGCGCCGCGCGTTCCCACGTCTGACCGCGGCTCTCGTAATAATCGATGGCGGCGTCCATTGAGATGGCGATCTGCGTAGAGGCGGGATCGGGACGAAGCCGCAAATCGACGCGAAAGACATATCCGTCCGCTGTTCGCTCCTGCAAAAGCTTCACCAAGTCGCGTGTGAGCCGAACGTAGAATTGGCCAGGGTCAATATCGGCGGCGAGCCGGCCGGCTGCCGGGTCGAAAAACACCATAAGGTCGATGTCGCTGGAAAAATTAAGCTCACCGGCCCCCAGCTTGCCCATCGCGAGTACGACATAGCCCGAACCCGCCGCCGGATCGCGCGAGTCAACCGGCAGGAATTTCTTGCGTGCGGCCGCTTCGCCGAGAAGATGCTGAATTGCCAGACCAAGCGTCACGTCCGCGATTTGCGTGAGCGCGTCGGTAACTTGCGCAACGGACCATACGCCGCCGAGATCGGCCAAAGCGATCAGAAGCGCCGCGTCAGCCTTGGCGCGGCGAAGAACGCGGGAAATTTTCGCCGGGGCCCGGGCCGAGCGGGCCGTGTGGCGGGCCGATCTCAGGATCTGCGCAAGCGATTGTTCCGGATCGCCGGTGAAGTATCGCAGCGCACGCGAAGGATCGGCCTCGATAAGCTCCCAAAGATATGGAGCCGTTTCCGCGATACCGGCCAAAAGCTCACCAAGCTTGCGATATTTCCCGACAAGGGACGCGAGCACTCGGCCATCGGCCCTGCGCACCAGGCCTTTCAGCCACTCCGAAAGGCGATGGCGCCCGATTGCCGAGGCACGCGGCAAGGCGGCGGCCAGTCGCCGCACCATCGCTGCCGAATCCGTGGTTTGTTTGCGCGGTTTCCTGGGCGCGGTACGCCGCATCAAGCCCCCGCCGGCCCGGCGCGCGGCAGAGCTATGACGCTGCGTAAGCCGGGTCGATTGTCCTCGAGCTTGAGTTCGCCGCCATGCAGCCGCGCCACCGCGGCAGCGAGACTCAAACCAAGTCCCGACCCCGGCTGCGAGCGCGCCTGTTCCAGCCGCACGAAACGTTCGACAACCCGGCCGCGCTCGGACTCGGCAATACCGGGACCGCGATCTTCCACCGCCAGCGTGATGCGCTCTCCCTCGGCGCCGGCTTTGACGACGATCTCAGTCGGTACGCCGTTGATTTTGCTCGCGTCGGGACTGGCATATTTGATGGCGTTATCGATCAGATTGGCGAGCGCCTGGCTTACCAATTCGCGATTACCCCGCACCGGCGCCGCCAACGGCGCCTCGACCTTGAGCACGAGTCCCTTCTGCTCGGCGAGCGGCTCGTATAATTCGCCGACGTCGCGCACGATCGCGGCGGCGTCGAACTCAGTCATGTTGTCGCGCGCCTGGCCGGACTCGGCGCGTGCGATCATTAATAGAGCGTCGAAGGTTCGAATGAGATCATCAGATTCGGCAATGGTCGATTCCAGAGCAGCGCGGTAATCGCCATCGCTTTTGGCGTTGCGTAATGCCTGCTCACACCGGTTGCGTAAGCGGGTAAGCGGCGTTTTCAAATCGTGCGCGATGTTGTCGGAGACTTCCTTCAGCCCGCGCATCAGCGCTTCAATGCGCTCCAGCATGGCGTTGACATTCTCGGCGAGCCGGTCGAGTTCGTCGCCGGTGCCGGCGACCGGCAAACGACCGGCCAGATCGCCGGCCATGATCGTGTGCGCCGTGTCGGTCATCGCGTCGATCCGCTTGAGCACGCGGCGGCTGACGAAAAACCCCCCTGCCACTCCGAGCACCACGACCAGCGCAAATGACCAGCGGCCGGCATTGGCGATGATGCCGTAGATACGCTCTCGTTCCTCAAGGTCGCGCCCGACCAACAGCCGGAAACCACCCGGCAATTCGACGACCAGCACCAACGCCCGGTGTTCCGTATCGTCGCGCGCCTCGATCCGCCGGTATTGTGCCTCCACCCAACCGGGATGATCGAGCGCTCCAGGCGCCAACGCACCGACATTGCCGGCAAGCGCCTCGCCGGTCGGCGTCGTCACCAGGTAGAGGTTTGAGCCCGGCCGCCGCGAGCGCAGGTCGATGAACAATACCAGTCCGCGGATGCCGGCTTCACGATATTGCTCGCGCAGCCGCCCGACTTCGGATGTCACCGTACGGGTTATCTGCTCGGTGATGAGCCGGCGCGTGTTCAGCGCGAAGTAGCCGAGCAGCGAAACTGCGAACAGCACAAATATCAAGAGATAGACCAGCGTCAGCTGAAACGCGGTCGTGCGCAGCAGTTTCCCCAGCGCTGTCACGTCCGGAGGCTCTCTCGCTGCGGGCGGAGTTCGTCCTCAGAGAAGTCGTCTTCCCAAAATTCAAGCGGAACGCGAGCGCCGTTTTTGCGTTTGGCCGCCTCGCTGCGCCGCAACTCGACACGGCGGATTTTGCCGGAGATCGTTTTGGGTAGTTCGGCGAATTCAAGAGCCCGGACGCGCTTGAACGGTGCAAGCACCGTCCGGCAATGGCGGAAAATCGACAACGCGGTCGCCCGATCGGCGGCATGTCCGGGTGCGACCGCAATATAGGCTTTCGGCACCGCGAGCCGCATCGGATCGGGCGACGGCACAACGGCAGCTTCGGCCACAGCTGGGTGTTCGATCAGCACGCTCTCGAGTTCGAACGGGCTGATCCGGTAATCCGACGATTTGAAGACGTCGTCGGCGCGGCCGACGTAAGTCAGGTAACCCTCGTCGTCGAGAGTGGCGACATCGCCGGTCCGATAAACTGCATCGAGGATCGGCACTACGCCGCCGTCGTCACTCTGATAGCCTTGCATCAGCCCGATCGGCCGCGGCTTCAGCATGAGGCAAATCTCCGCCTCTTTCTGCACTGAGCCTTCGTGATCGAGCAAAGCGACCTGAAAACCAGGTAGCGGCCGCCCCATCGAGCCGGCTTTGAGCTTTTGTCCCGGCGTGTTGCCGACCAGACCGGTTGTCTCGGTCTGGCCGTAGCCGTCACGGATCGTAAGATTCCACGCCGCCTTCACCCGCTCGATCACTTCCGGATTGAGCGGCTCCCCGGCGCCGATCAGTTCCTTCAACGGTACGCGCCAGGCTGCGAGATCTTCCTGAATAAGCATCCGCCAAACGGTCGGCGGCGCGCAAAAGGTCGTGACACCGCAGCGTACGATGGTATCGAGCAGGCCGCGGGCGTTAAAACGCCGCTGATTGGCGATGAACACAGTGGCGCCGGCGTTCCACGGAGCGAAAAAGCAACTCCAGGCGTGCTTCGCCCAACCGGGCGAAGAAATGTTCAGATGCACGTCACCGGGCCGAAGGCCGAGCCAGTACATGGTCGAAAGATGCCCAACCGGATAACTTTGATGGCTGTGCAGAACCAGCTTTGGCGTCGCTGTCGTGCCGGAAGTGAAGTAAAGAAGAAACGGATCGTCCGCGCGAGTCTCGCCGTCCGGTAAAAACTCCGCCGGCGCCCGATAGCTTTCATCATAAGCGATCCAGCCCGGCAAGCTTCCGCCGACGACTATGCGGGTATAATCGCCGGGCAACTCAACAAATTTCGGCGCGACATCGATGGCGGCAACGACATGGCG
The DNA here is from genome assembly GCA_019075925.1 of Hyphomicrobiales bacterium. Lineage (GTDB taxonomy): Bacteria > Pseudomonadota > Alphaproteobacteria > Rhizobiales > Xanthobacteraceae > BOG-931. Next base: position 14,729 of record JAGXAC010000001.1, read on the forward strand.
GACGCGGCCGCGCGCAAAGCGGTCGGCTAGGTCGTTGCGCGTGAGCAACAAAGTCGCCGGTACAATCACCGCGCCCAGCTTCATCGCCGCCAGCATGCACTCCCATAACGGAGCGACATTGCCGAGCATGAGCAGGATGCGATCGCCGCGGCGCACGCCGAGAGCGCGTAGCGCGTTGGCAACACGGTTCGACCGCTCGCCGAGTTCGGTAAAGGTGAGCTTGACCTCCGAACCATCCTCGTCCGTCAGCCAAAGACCCGCCTGCTGATTGCCGTGCGCCATGACGTCGAAATAATCCAGCGCCCAGTTGAAGCGGTCGAGTTTCGGCCATCTGAAATCGCGATAGGCGGCCGCGTAATCCTCGCGGTGGTGGATAAGAAAGTCGCGGGCCGCCAGAAAGGCGGTCGCGTTACCCGAAGTCATGGCAATCTCCCGGCGGCGGTCCGCCGGGTCTTGCCTGTTGACAAGACCTCAAGCGACCTCTCCTCTTTGCCCTGATTTTTGCAGAGGAAGTGCCTGAACGCCAATGAAAAACTGGAAAGATAGGGGTCGGTGATGGGCATGGAAAAACAACCGGTTATTCCGAATTGGCGATTGAAGGGCGATTGGTTCGATCTGTGCAGTTGCAACATCGGCTGTCCGTGCGTGTTTGGCGCAAATCCCAGCAGCGGGACGTGCGAAGGGGTCCTCACTTGGATCATCCGGGAGGGGAATTACGGCGACGTGCCGCTCGGAGGCCTCAACGCCATCATCATCAGCGCGTGGACCGGGAATGTCCTGGAGCGCAACCGCCATTTCGGTTTCCTGATCGACGATCGCGCCAACGCGGCCCAGCGTGATGCGCTTGAACGCATTTTTACCGGCCAGGTCGGCGGCCATTTCGCGGCCTGGCGCGACCTGACCGAACAGCAAATGGGTGTGCAGTTCGTGCCGATCAAAGTCACGTTCAGCGACGAAAAATGGAAAGTGGAAGTGCCGGGTATGATCGACGGCGAAGGCGCTCCCTACCGTAATCTGATGGTGCCCGATGGCAAGGTTTGCAAAATTTCAAACGCGCCGCGGCCTGAGGTCGGCCCGGGAGATATCACTGTCGGCCAGGCCAAGAAAAATATCTTCGAAGGATTCGGTATGAAATGGGATTGGTCGTCTTACTCGGCCAAACACATTCCATTCGAGCACATCGGTCCCGGCAAGTTTTCCTGGCGCAAGCCGTGGGATCGGCAAACGCAAAGATGAGGGCGTGATCTTGCTTTCGCGTACCGAGCGGCTGGTACTCTATGCAGCGCTGATGCTGGCCAGCGCCGCCGCGTGGTCGGTGACGTGGCTGCAGTCTTCCAATTTGTCGCCATTGAACCCGTTCCTCGCCCGAGTCTGGTGCGGCGGCGCGTGGGGCATGAGCGGCATCGCTTCGTCATTCGTCATGTGGTTCGCAATGATGACCGGAATGATGTTGCCGGCGGTGGCGCCGACAATCGATGCATTCGCCACCATTGCGCGCAGGCGCCATGCCCGCGGAGCGCCCTATACGCCGACAATCATATTCGCCATAGGTTATTGCCTCGCCTGGTCGGCATTTTCCGCCGCAGCGGCGACTGTGCAGTGGCAATTCTATCGTACGGTACTCCTGGACCCGACGACCCAAAACGTAAGCCCAATTCTCGCCGGCGCAGCTTTGCTGATGGCGGGACTTTATCAGTTCACCCCGCTCAAAATTGCCTGCTTGCGCGGCTGTCGTTCGCCGCTGTCTTTCATTATTGCGGAATGGCGGGACGGCCACATCGGCGCGTTGCTTATGGGCGTGCGGCATGGTGCGATCTGCGTCGGTTGCTGCTGGGCGACAATGTCGCTGATGTTCTGCGTCTCGATGATGGATTTGCGCTGGGCCGCGGCTTTGGCGGTTTACGCGGCCGCAGAAAAATTATTGCCCGGCGGCGATACGATTGTTGCACCGGCTTTCGGTTCAGCGGCAATCTTGGGCGGAGCGGCGTTAATCGGCTTGGCCTTCCTCTGAGTTTTGGAGCGCAAGCGCATCGGGTGGTGAAGGATGGGACCTCTCGCAGGCTTTCGGATCGTCGAGTTTGCCGGCATCGGTCCGGGGCCGTTCGCCGCTATGCTGTTTGCCGATCTCGGCGCCAGCGTTATTCGCATTGATCGCCTGACCAGCAGCGGGCTCGGTATTGACCTTCCGGCCCGTTTTGCCTTGTTGGGACGCTCGCGGCCATCGGTTGCGGTGGACTTAAAGCATGCGGGCGGCATTGCGCTCGCAGGCGATCTGCTAGCCAAAGCCGACGCGGTGATTGAAGGGTTCCGTCCGGGTACGATGGAACGGCTTGGCCTCGGTCCTGAGGTGGCGCTCAAGCGCAATCCGCGGCTCGTTTATGGCCGCATGACAGGTTGGGGACAGAGCGGCCCGCTGGCGCAAGCCGCTGGCCACGACCTCAACTACCTCGCGCTCGTCGGCGCGCTCCATGCCATCGGTCGCGCCGGTTCAAAGCCGACCCCGCCCCTCAACCTCGCCGCGGATTTCGGCGGCGGCGCGCTCTATCTCGCGTTCGGCATGGCCTGCGCCATGCTCGAAGCGCAGCGCTCCGGCAAAGGTCAGGTCGTCGACGCGGCGATGGTCGACGGAGCGGCGTCGTTGATGACGATGTTCTATGGCATGTACGCGGCCGGACGGCACAGCCTCGAGCGGGGCACCAACCTGCTCGATTCCGGATCGGCCATCTACGAAACCTACGAATGCGCCGACGGGCGCTTCATCTCGATCGCACCGATTGAATTGAAATTCCGCGAAGTATTGTTCGAAAAACTCGGCCTGCCCTATACCGAAGACGACGGACCGGAATTGCGCAGCAAGCTTGAAGAGCTGTTCAGGACGCGTACGCGCGATGAGTGGAGCGCGTTGCTTGAAGGAACCGACGCCTGTTTTGCGCCGGTGCTGTCGATGGCGGAAGCGCCGCATCATCCGCATAACGTGGCACGCAACGCCTTTATCGAAGTCGAAGGCGTGGTGCAGCCCGCCCCGGCGCCGCGTTTCAGCCGTACTTCCTTCGCTCGACCGCAAACCCCGCAGAGCCAAGGGGAAGGCACCCGCTCGGCGCTCGCCGATTGGGGCATACCTCAGGACAGGATCGAGGCGCTGCTGAGGGACAAGGTGATTGCGGAATCACGACCCGAAAAAGCCGTCGTCTAGAGCAGCGGACTACCGCGTATCCTCTCGGATCATGTAGCCCGCGCCGCGCACGGTATGGAGGAGCGGCTGCGCGAAGCCCTTATCGATCTTCGATCGCAGGCGCGACATGTGCACGTCGATCACGTTCGTCTGCGGATCGAAGTGGTAATCCCAGACGTTTTCCAGGAGCATGGTGCGGGTGACCACTTGTCCGGCATGCCGCATCAGATACTCGAGCAGGCGGAATTCGCGCGGCTGCAATTGAAGCTCCTGCCCGCTGCGACTGACTTCATGCGATAGCCGGTTGAGCTCGAGATCGCCCACCCGATAGACGGTCTCTTCGCCGCGGCTGCCGCGCCGGCGGGCCAACACTTCAACGCGGGCCAGCAGTTCGGAGAATGAGTAAGGCTTGGCAAGATAATCGTCGCCGCCGGAACGCAAACCTTTCACCCGGTCGTCCACCTGTCCGAGTGCGGATAATATCAGCACCGGCGTTTCAACCGACTTGGCCCGCAACGTGCCAATCACCGAAAGCCCGTCAAGCTTCGGCAGCATGCGATCAATCACCAGCACGTCGTACTGGCCGTCCAGCGCCAGCGCCAACCCCTCTTCTCCGTCGGTTGCGCGATCGGCGACGTGGCCAACTTCGCGGAACGCCTTCACCAGATATTCAGCGGCGTCGCGATCGTCCTCAATAACAAGCAGGCGCATTGGCGATCGCCATACCGTAGTGACTGCGGGAAAACCCGACTTACTGACTTTCTGTCCAATGATATCGTCTAGCACGGTTTGTCCGCCAACGCGTTTGCGAAAATAGTGAGGGGGTGACGAGGTTATCTCGCCACCCCCTCGACCGACTCCACCCCGGCGGGGGCGACGGATGCCGGGAGGCAGAGTTGGCAGAGGTGGGGGACGAGCCTTACGGCCCGCCCCCAGGGTACGCCCGCCAGCGGGGGCGACGGATGCCGGCGGATCGCCCCATTACTTGATCAGGCGTTGCCGAGTGGCAGCGCAACGAAATGCGTGCCTCCGCTCGACTTCACCCGAAACAATAGAGCGTGCTTTCCGTCCTTGCGGGCGTCCGCCAGTTGCTTGCGAACGTCCGCAGGGTTGGTGACTGACTTGCCGCCGACGTCGAGAATGACGTCGCCGACCTGGAACCCATGATCGGCGGCCACGCCGTTTGGATCGAGCGCGGTCACCACGACACCGTTGCCATCGGCGCCGGCGACCTTGCTACCCGGAGCAAGCGTAAGCCCGAGCTTCGACATCTCGTCGGGTGCCGCTGGGTGCTCGTCCTGATTGGAGGCCAAGTGCTCGTTCGGCAAGGTTCCGAGCATGAGCGCGACGGTTTTTTCGTGGTTCTGATGGAACACGCCGAGCTTCACCGCGGTGCCCGGCGCCATGGTGCCGATCCGTCGCGCGAGTTCGCGCGCGTCGGCAACCGGGCTTCCGTCGACCGAGGTGATGACATCGCCGCTTTCTATTCCAGCCTTCGCGGCCGGACTGTTCGGCTGCGGCTCGGAGACCAGCGCGCCAGCCGCCTTTTTCAGGCCAAGGCTGTCGGCTATTTCAGGCGTGACCGGCTGGATCTGAACACCGATCCATCCACGCGTGACGGTGCCCTTGTCGCGCAACTGGGTGATTACGCTCTTTACCGTATCGGCGGGAATGGCGAAGGCGATACCGACCGATCCACCCGACGGCGAGAAGATCGCCGTATTGACGCCGATCACATTGCCATCGACATCGAAAGTCGGGCCGCCAGAATTGCCCTTGTTCACCGGCGCATCAATCTGAATAAAGTCGTCATACGGACCGGCACCAATGTCGCGGCCGCGCGCGGAGACGATGCCGGCTGTCACGGTGCCGCCAAGGCCGAACGGATTGCCGACGGCGAGCACCCAATCGCCGATGCGCGGCGTCGCATCAGCAAGCTTCACGTACGGAAAGTCCTTGCCGTCGACCTTGATCAAAGCGAGGTCGGTGCGCGGATCGGTGCCGATTACCTTGGCGCTGTGGGTCTTGCCGTCATCAGTCGTGACTTGAACATTTTCCGCGTTTTGGACGACGTGATTGTTGGTCACCGCATATCCATCCGCGGTGATGAAGAAGCCGGAACCTTGCCCGGTAATGATCTGGTGCCCGCCCTCACCGGGGGTAGGCATGCCAAAGCGACGGAAGAATCGCTGCAGGCCGGGCGGCAATTCTTGATCGTCCCCACTGCCGAAAGCGGGATTGACAGGTTTGTCGATTTTGACGCGGACCGACATCACCGCCGGCTTCACCTTCGCGACGATGTCGGCGAAACCGACCGGACGCTGCGGGAGCTTCTGGGCTTCCTGCGAAAGGTTCTGCGCATGGGCGGGACCCACAAAGAAAGCCCAATGGGGCGTCAGATTCGGCGCGACGAAATAAGCCGCCGCCCCGAGACCGGCCATCGCTGTCGCCAAAAGCGCAAATCGCCTTGCAGACAGGACGCGGCGTGAGGGGTGTCGATAGCCGTCCATTACCGTCTCCGAATGCCTATCCGTTTTGCAACGGGAATAGCCCCAAGGCCCGCATTTGCCCGCGAATGTGGGACCGCGCGCCTTACCGCGCTCTGTCGGCTGGATTAAAACTTGGTAATGTCGCGCCGCGGTCCCAGCCTACCCGGACACAATTGCGTGACATACGATGGCCGGAACTAACCTTCCTTGCGCAGCAGTTCCGAAAGCCTGGTTTCTTCGGCCGGCGTCAGATTTTCCGCCTGTTCGGCAGTCATTGAGGCACCGCGCTGTCGCCCGACTATAAGTAGTACGCCGATGCCGAAAAGGCAGATGGCCGGCGGCAGGCCCCACAACAGCGCCGTGTGCCAGGAAAGACGCGGCCGCAACAGGACAAATTCCCCGTAACGCGCGACCAAGAAATTGAGGACTTGCGCGTCGCTGTCGCCAGCTTTCAACCGCTCGCGCACGAGTACGCGGATGTCATGAGCAAGCGGAGCGGCCGAATCGTCAATCGATTCGTTCTGGCAGACCATACACCGCAATTCTTTGGACAGCGTACGCGCCCGCGCTTCGAGCGCCGGATTTGACAACATCTCTCGCGGCTCGACTGCCCGTAACGGCTCTGCCCCGATCGACAGAATAAATGCAACAAGCAAAAGTACGGCGGCAAGGTATGCACGCTTCACGGCTGTTCACTCCGCGGCCACTCGCAGCGCCGCCACCTTGGCAGGTCGCGGCGCACCGACCCGCAACCGCCGGTCGGACAAGGACAGCGCGCCGCCAATAAACATGATCACAGCGCCGAGCCAGATCATCAGGACCTGCGGCTTGAAATAAAGCCGTACTGGAACACTGCCGTCGGGATTTGGATCGCCAAGCGAAAGGTAGATTTGATTGAGACGCCTTGACATCAACGCGGCCTCGGTGGTCGCCATATTGCGCGCCGGGAAGGTTCGGCGGCTCGGCTCCATGGCGCCAAGAAGCTCCCCGCCCGTCCGACGCACAGTGAAATGGCCGACCAGGTCGCTGTAATTCGGGCCCGGACGCGCGAACGTACCGTCAAACGTAAGCCGGAAGTGCGCGATATCGATGTTGTCGCCGGGCTTGAGCGCGGCGATGCGCTCGGAGCCCCAGGCGGTCACTGCGACAATCCCCATCAGCGTCACGCCGATGCCGAAATGTGCGAACGCTCCCCCCCAGGCGGAGCGCGGTAATCCGATCGCGCGGCGCAACATCGCAGCGGGCGGTATGCGCAGGAACATGGTTCGTTCCGCCAGATCAACCAGCGCGCCCGCCATGATGAAGACCGCGACTCCGACGCCGAACGGAGCCAGGACCGGCCCATTCCGCTGCAGGGCGAAACTCGCCGCAATCGCCAGCGCGGCAAGTATCGTAGCGGCGAGGAGCCGTTGCGCCGCTGCGAGCAGGTCGCCACGTTTCCAGCCGAGTAACGGACCGAACGGCATGGCGATCAACAACGGCAGAAACAGCGGCCCAAACGTCAGATTGAAAAACGGCGGCCCGACCGAAATCTTGTCACCGGTCAGCGCTTCGAGCGCCAACGGATAGAGCGTGCCGACGAAGACGGTGGCGCAGGCGCTGGTCAGAAACAGGTTATTGAAGACGAGCGCACCTTCACGCGAGATCGGCGCAAACAATCCGCCCTGCTTCAACAGTGGCGCGCGCCACGCATAAAGCGCCAGCGCACCGCCAATGAAGCAGATAAGAATGGCCAGGATGAAAATGCCGCGCCGCGGATCGTTGGCGAAAGCATGTACCGACGTCAGCACGCCCGAGCGCACGAGGAAGGTACCGATCAGCGATAGCGAAAAGGCAATGATCGCAAGCAGGATGGTCCAGACTTTGAGTGCCCCTCGCTTTTCCATCACCACCGCGGAATGCAGGAGCGCCGTGCCGGCAAGCCACGGCATCAGTGAAGCATTCTCCACCGGATCCCAAAACCAAAAGCCGCCCCAGCCAAGCTCGTAATAAGCCCAATACGAGCCGCCCGCGATGCCGAGCGTCAGGCACATCCAGGCGCCGAGCACCCATGGGCGCGTGAACCGGGCCCAAGCCGCGTCGATGCGTCCTTCAAGCAACGCCGCGATTGCGAACGAAAAGACGATCGAAAAGCCGACATAGCCCAAATAAAGCATCGGCGGATGGAAAGCGAGGCCAGGATCTTGCAGAACCGGATTGAGGTCGCGGCCCTGAAATGGCGCATTGGCAATGCGTACGAACGGATTGGACGTGATGAGAATGAAAAGCTCGAAAGCTGCGGCAATCCAGGCCTGCACGGCAAGCGCGTTGGCTTTGAGCTTGGCGGGCAAGTTCGTCCCGAGCGCCGCGACGAGCGCTCCAAACAACGTAAGGATAGAGACCCACAGCATCATCGAGCCTTCGTGATTGCCCCAGACGCTGGTGAACCGATACAGCAACGGCATCGTCGAATTTGAATTTTCGTAGACGTTGAGTACGGAGAAATCCGATGTGACGTAGCAGGTGGCAAGCGCGAGAAACGCCATGGCGACGAAGGCGAATTGCGCCAGTGCGGTCGGCACCGCCATGCTCATCAACACGACGTCGTTGTTGCGCGTTCCGATAATCGGCATCACGCTTTGAATGAGCGAGAGCCCGAGCGCCAGCATGAGCGCGTAATGGCCTAGTTCGGCAATCACTTATTGGGTCCTCCGACCGGCATCGCCGCACGCCGGCCGTACTCGTCCTTCCAGTGGCCTGATTTCTTCAGGGCGTCGGCGACCTCTTTCGGCATGTAAGTTTCGTCGTGTTTGGCGAGAATAGTGTCGGCTTTGAACAGACCGGCAGAGTCAAACGCCCCTTCAGCCACGACCCCCTGGCCCTCACGAAACAGATCGGGCAGTACCCCTTGATACGCGACCTTTGTTTCGTGGCTGCCATCGGTAACCTCGAAGTGGACACTCATGTGGTCGCCGCGCACCAGACTTCCAGTCTTGACCAAGCCACCGAGCCGAATTCGCGTACCCGGCACGATGTGCTTCTCCGCGACATCGCTCGGCGAATTGAAGAACACAATATTATCGCGGAATGCGTTGAGCATGAGCGCAACCGCAACCGCCAACACCGCAATGCCACCGCCGATCAGACTCAAGCGCCGCTGCTTACGCGTCATGTAAATTGTCTTCCCGGCATGATCGGCCCATTAACTCTCGATCCCGAGGCCTTTGACGAGATCGTCGACCCGCTTGATCTCTTCAGGATGATCGGCCAGCGCGCGGCGGGCTTCCGCGGCAGCGTTCCTTGCCTTGTCGCGATCGCCAAGCACGGCATACGCCCGCACGAGCCGCAGCCAACCGTCGACATCGGCGCCGTTGTCATGCAGTCGGGATTCAAGGCCGGCGACCATGCCGCGGATCATATCGTTGCGCTGATCGTCGGTCATCTTTGCGGCGGCGGCGACATCGTTGGCACTGGGCCCGGGCACAGTGGTCGTCTGGCCCAACCGTGCCAACGCCGCGCGCACGAACCCCGCCCAGGGCGCGTTAGGCGGAGCCTCGGCCAAAAGCGTTCGCCAAATCGACCCCGCCGCGTCGGCGTTGCCGTCCTGCTCGGCGGCAAGACCCAGAAAATACCCAGCCTTTGCTTCGTGGGGATCAAGTGCCCTCGCCCGCTCGAATGTCGCCTTGGCTTCGGCGGTGACGACGCCATTAGCGGCCGCCACCTCGGCCTCACCGAGATCGGCCCGTCGCTTCGCCGTCTCGCCTCCGAGCGCCAGAACCTTCTTACGCGCTGCGACCGCATCATCGAAGCGGCCAAGCTTCAGATAAACCGGCGCGATCAATTCCCAGCCAGTAGCGTCGTTTGGGTCCTGCGCCAAATGCGCTTCGACTTGACTGACCAGACTTGCAATCGACTCGCCGCCTTGCGGGGTTTTGACGCGGGCGAAAGCCGGCTCGCCGGCGATGTTCGGAGATCCAAGCGCAAGGTAGAGGGCGGGCGCCCCAAACGGCAAAATGAGCAAGACCGCGACAGCCGCGACACGCCGAAGGCGCAGGCCCCGTTGCGTCGCGACAATCGATTCTGTCGGTCGCTGCTTTTCGGCCGCAGCCAGCAATCGCCGCGACACTTCCAGGCGCGCGGCTTCCGCCTCAACGTCACCGATCAGACCCGTGGCACGGTCGCGGTCGATCTCTTCCAATTGATCTTTGTAAACCGCCACGTCGCTGCCGCCGCCGACCTTCTGCCGCCGGCGCCCAAGCGGCCATAACACGGCAAGGACTGCCGCGGCGGTCATCACCGCAAAAATGCACCATAAAATCATTGTCGCCCTTTGGCCGGCAGACGAAGAACTGCAATAGAAACGCGCAGTTGCATCGTGCCTTTTAACATCATCACGGTGCCAATGCGGCCGCAATAGGAAGGACGGCGCGGCAATTGCGCGCTGTCGGCCAATCCCCGGTTATCCCCCGGGACTGGCGGCCGGCGCGGCGGCTCGCCGCACTCAAGCCCGCGCGGATTTTCGTTCGGCGTTGGCCGTCTGGACGGCGATCTCGGACGCCTTCGCCAACAGACCCGCGTAGTCTGCTCCAAATACCACCCGACAGAAGCGGATAGCAGCGTCAACTTGCGATTGTCGGAACGGCCGGTCGGCATCACCGGCGTGACGAAGTCCATCCAGCAGGACTTTCGCCCCGCTTTCCAGATAAAGCTGCAATTCCGAATAGCTACGCATGGTCGCCTCGTTGACCGCCAGTTCGTTGGCATGGTTGCGGCAAGCGCCGACAAATTCAACCAGCGTCTCGACCTCGCGGACGTCGGTGGCATCCAGCAAAGACCCAGCGACGACTTCCTTCGCCGACCGCGGGCGCAGCAAACGCCGCACCCGGCCGGGCGTTGTCTCAATCTCAGCCTTGAGCAAGTTTGAAACTTCGGTGCGGATGGCGGTAAGACGGCGGCTCCAGGGCGAGTCACCCGACAAATCGATCTCGGTGCGCAATCCTCGTACCGTATCGTGGATGGCCTTGAGCAAGCCGGTGACCGGCCGGTGGAGCTTTAGCTCGGCCCGCAAATCGCCAACCATGCATTCAAGCTCGCCGATAACGATCGTCACCGCTATCGCAAACGGAGTTTCAGCAATGCGGCCGGCAGCGTCGCTTTCGGCCGCGTAGGTGGCGATGCGAATGAGCTGCCATGGCGCGGACAACCGGCTCATGGCCAGAATAAAGCCGTAAAGGAACAGATCGGCCTTGGCGACCGCCGCGGCGGAGGGCTTCTGCGCCGCGGCCCCTTCCAGCATTGTCTTCACGCTCTCGATTTGCTCGCGCTCGAACGAACGTAGATGGTTTGGCAGCCGCCGCGCCAAATCCGAAAGCACGTCGCGTTGTGCCAATACGGCGGCGAGAATTTCCAAGTCCTCCAATGCGCGCGGCGTACCGACCTGGACCGCGAGTCGGCGACGCGCTCTGTCATCGTGGTTTACCGACGCTATCGTGTCTTTGATGCGTTGGTGCGCGCGATCGTGAAGTGCGCGCATCAATTGCTCGGCCTTGGTCCTATCATTCTCGGACAAAGCGCGGTTCACGTCTTCGCCCAAAGTCTTGACCTCGGCGGGCAAAAGATCGCGGCCGATCCACTCCCAAATCGGATCAAGCGAGACCCGCGCGAGACGTCCGAGCCGCTTATGGTCGGCAGGACCGTCGATCAGGAACGGTTCGAGCGGCAGGAAGAACAGGCGTGCCGCGTCACCGATCCGCGGCACCGGCTGCCCGTATTCGCGAATGGTGCGACGCAGTTCCTCAAGGATGAGTTCGCCGCCGGGGGCCTGCTCTCCGCGCAAGGACGCCCGTTCAAGTTCGGCGACCAGCAAAGCACGAGCCCCTGGCGCCAGCGTCCGGAGGTAGTCGCGCAGCTTTTCAACGGCTGGACCGCCGCCGGTCATCGTCCACCCTTAAGCGACCCTATTGCCCGTGGACCGTTTTAGGGGTCCGGCGCTTAAAAACCCGTTACGCAAACCGGCGGAGATTCAGGGGCATAGCTGTGGCCTCAAGACGGTGCTCAGACCTTGTGGCAGGCGGTTTTAGCTGGCTGGCGCCCAGGTCCCGTCAGAACCGCGGCAGGCGGTGCCGCGTTCGCTTTGCGGCCGGCCCTCGATAAAGACCGTGTGGGTATATTGACGGCAAGGTACGCCGTTAATTTGGTAAACCGGCCCCGGAACGACATTGCCGTAACGGCCTGAATCCGGGTTTCGCCAGGCGACCGGAGCGCCGGAGGGTCCGGTTTCCAACGCCCGCATCTGCGCCGCGTAAGCGCGCCGTTTATCGTCCTCGTCAAGTGCAGCGCCAATGCGATTGCCTAGGAAGGCGTCAACCGCAGAACCAGCCGGGACGCCGGCCACCCGCGTGCCGACGTTCGCGCCCGAAATGGCGCCGTCGGCGTCCTTTGGTCCGGAATTGGCTGAGCAAGCCGCCAAACCCAGTCCGGCCAAACCCAAGGCAACGAATTTTGCCGCCAGCATTGCGCCCCCAAGGGACCGCGGTGGCATAGACGCGGGATGATTACGACGAAACTCTGTCACCTAGCCGGCAGGCAGCGCAAGCTCGGCTCGCAGCCCACCGATTGGCGCGGTGCCGAGCGTCAGCACGCCGCCATAAAGGCCCGCCAGCTCAACCACGATGGAAAGTCCCAGGCCCGAGCCAGGCTTGCTCTCGTCGAGCCGCCGGCCGCGCATTGCCACCTGCTCGCGTTCCGCCGGCGATAGTCCCGGACCGTCGTCGTCGACAATAACGCGTACTCTTGAGTTGCCGCCGCCTGCCGGCGGCTCTGCCGTAACTTCGATTGCGACGCGCGACTGCGCCCATTTGCAGGCATTGTCGACCAAATTCCCGATCATCTCCTCAAGATCCTGCTGCTCGCCGCGAAACCGCGCCTGATCCGGGACGTCGACCGCGATGGCAATGTCACGCTCGCGATGCAGCTTCTCCATCGTTCGAGCAAGCGCGGTGGCGACTGGTGGAACATCGACCAGCGTCCCGACGACGGCGGAGCGTGCGGCAAGTCGCGCCCGTTCAAGCTGCCGCGCAACCTGGTCGCGCATGATGTCAGCCTGTTCGAGGACTTTTTGCGCCAACGGATCGCCGCTGCGTGCCGCAGCCTCATTGACGATGACCGAAAGCGGTGTCTTCAGCGCGTGGGCAAGGTTGCCGACATGAGTGCGAGCCCGCTCGACGATTTCACGGTTGGCTTCGATGAGGGCGTTGGTCTCGCGCGCGAGCGGCGCGATCTCGACAGGAAACTCACCTTCCAAACGCTCGGCACGGCCCGAGCGGATCGCTGCGAGGCTTTCCGAAATACGCTTGAGAGGCGACAATCCGAAGCGAACCTGAAAAACGGTAGTCAGCAGCAGCGCTGCCGCAAGCGCAGCGAAAATTCCCCCGATGGTGCGATCAAAGCTCCGCGTTTCGTCGTCGATCTCGGAAGCGTCGCCCGCCACCTCGATCCGATAACGGCCGTCGTCACCGAGATCGATGTTGCGCTCCACTTGACGAAGCCGCACGTCTTCCGGGCCCTGAGCATAGCCCTTGCGATAACCGCCGGAGGCTTCGTCGGCAGCGGTAAGCCTCGGAAGATTTGAGTCCCACAGCGACCGCGATAAATGAACTTCGGGTTTCGAAGTATCGAGCCGGGTGACCTGCCAATACCAGCCCGAAAGCGGCAGTTCGAAGAGCGGCTCACCGATCGACTGCGGAAATTTGCCGGCGCCTTCCTCGGGCGACGCCACATCGGCGACGAGCGTACGCAAGTAAACGTCGAGCCGGCGATCGAACGCACGCTCGACGGCGTGGCGGTAAAGTGACGACAGCGCGACACCGGTGACGATAAGGATCACCACGGTCAACCCAGTTGCCCACAGAAACAGGCGGAACGCGAGCGAATTAGCGCGCATCGGGCGGGGTGAGCAGATAGCCGAGACCGCGCACCGTCTGAATGACGTCGACCCCGAGCTTTTTGCGAATACGGCCGACAAATACCTCGATGGTGTTTGAATCGCGGTCGAAGTCCTGATCGTACAAATGCTCCACCAATTCCGTGCGCGACACCACCCGGCCGGTGTGATGCATCAAATAAGATAACAGCCGATATTCATGCGACGTCAGCTTCACCGGATTGCCTTCGACTGCGACGCGGCCGGTACGGGTGTCGAGCCGAACCGGCCCACACGTGAACTCGCTCTTGGCATGACCCGCCGAGCGCCGCAGCAGTGCGCGAACGCGCGCCAGCACTTCCTCGAGATGGAATGGCTTGGCGACATAGTCGTCGGCGCCGGCATCGAAACCCTGTACCTTGTCGCTCCAGCGATCGCGCGCGGTAAGAATCAATACCGGCATGGCGCGGCCGGCGCGCCGCCAGGATTCCAGCACCGAGATGCCGTCAATTTTGGGCAGGCCGATGTCGAGGATGACTGCGTCGTAAGGCTCGCTTTCGCCGAGATAATGCCCCTCCTCGCCGTCGAACGCGCGATCGACGACATAGCCGGCGTCGGTCAGCGCGGTCGCCAGCTGTCGGTTGAGGTCCGGATCGTCTTCGACAACGAGAAGGCGCAAAAATGAGCTCCGCTCAGCGCTCGCCGACCAGGGTTCCCTTGACCGCGTCGACGACGACGCGGATCACTTTGCCATCGTGGGCGAGAACTGTCAGCACATACACAAAGCCGTCGCCACGATGGCAAAGCCGTGCGCGGATCAGCGCGCCGGCCATATGCCCGCGCACGCCACGCATGGCAGCGGCCAGGCGCATGACGGCACCGCTGTCGACCAGGCTGCGACGCTCTTTTTGGTTGAGGCAGACGTGCGTCGCTTCGGCGTGAGCCGGACGCCCAACCTCCTCGGCGCGCGCCGGAACAATTGAAACGGCAAGCGCCAGGAGGGCGGCGGCGGACACTCGTTTAACAATCATAACACGCTCCTGCCAAGCCTCGCTTAGGGGTTTAGCAGTGAACCGGACCTGAACAGGGCCGATTTGCCGCGTCGGCACCCATCGAAAACCCGCCCAAAGGCTACTCCGCCGGGTCGGCGAGGCGCGCTGGACCATGTAACGGACGCTCCTCCAGTGCCAGCAGGCAGGTCAGCGCGATGGCCAGGAAAATGCCGGCGGCGGCGAATACCAGCCTGAAGGCCGGAGCGAAATCGGCGTGTCGAACCGCGACTTTCTCCAGATCGGGAATGCCGCCGTGCCCACCGGCACTGCCCAGCACAATGGCGCCGAATACAGCCACAATAATCGCTCCGCCCAGCAAACGGAAAAAGTTAAGCGTGCCGGTGGCGACGCCAAGCTGATGCAGCTTCACCGCGTTCTGCATAACGATCGTCGAGGTCGGATACATCGGTCCCATCGCCACACCGAGCAAGCCGAGCATGGCGCAGAATGTTCCCAGCGAGAGGCCGGCCACGTCAAACGCCAGAAACGCCAAGGCCACAATGCCGATCGCGAGACCGATGATGGGAACGCGCAGATAATGCTTCAGCCGTGCAAACAAACGTCCGGTTAGCAGCGAACCGATAGTGGCGCCCGCCATGAATGCGATCAACGCGACGCCGGAAACACTCGCCGACGCTCCGAGTACCATCTGGCAATAGAGAGGCGTGAAGATCGTAATCCCGATGATGCTGCCAATGCTGAAAAACGCGGCACAAGTGATCGTGCTCGTTATCCGGCCGTGCAGGATGGCCAGCGGAATGAAGGGTTCCCGTGCGGTGAGAAGTCTGCCGGCGAACAGCATCCACAGCGCGGCGGAGCCCACGAACAAACCAACGATTTGCCAGGACAGCCAACGATAATTCGTTCCTCCCCAATCAAGCCCCAACAGCAAAGCCACCGAAGCGGCGATCATGAAAGTCACCCCCGGAATATCGAGCCGGTGCGGGCGATCGTGCCGCGGCAAACTACGCAGCGCACGCGATGTCATCACCAGCGCAATGGCGCCGAGCGGCAGGTTGATCCAAAAGATAAACGACCAATGGAGATGATCCGTCAGTAAGCCGCCGAGCACGGGCCCGAGAATGCTCGCCGCCATGAACACGACGGACGTGTAGCTCTGGGCCATCGGCCGTTCGCGTGGTGTCAACAAGTCGGCAATTATGGTCTGTGCGATCGGAATTAATCCGCCGCCGCCGACACCTTGCAACGCCCGGCCGGTAACCAGGGTCCAAATGCCTGGCGCGAGCGCGCATACCAGCGAGCCGGCAATGAAAATGACGATCGCGAGCAGCATGATCGCGCGCCGGCCGTGAATATCTGTGAGCTTGCCGAACAACGGGGTCGCCGCTGTTGCGGCAAGGAGATAAGCAGTCACGACCCAGGACAGATCATCCAAATCGGAGAGGCTTTTACCGATTGCCGGCAACGCCGGCGCCACGATGGTTTGCTCAAGCGCCGACAGGAACATCGCCAGCGCAATTCCGGCGATGATGGTGTTGACGGCAGCACGATCGATCGGCGGCAACGAGCGATGCGCCTCACCCGCCGAAGTCAAACCGGCTGCGAGGTTCATGGCCTCGTCCGGTATGAGCTCGCCAGGCGTGCCGGCAATCAGACCAGGGGTTCGGTCACGCGGTAGTTCCATGTACGGTCGACCATCATTCTCCATCCGTTTGGATGGGACGGTTGCTCCGTGCAACCGCACTTTGCGCAGAGCAGGCTTGCCGTTTGGCCCGGAGGCTCACCATGTATTTGGGGATGGCCCAACTTACTTCGTGCGCCGCCTCGCTCCCTTTGGAAACTTCATCGGCCAACTGACGATGTAGTCCTCGAGCATGTCGTCGGGGATTTGCGTCTCACTTGCCCTCACCCGACCGCGTACCGAGATGCCGGCCTCGTGAACGGTTTCCCGATCTCCCGACACGAGCGGGTGCCACCAATAAAGGTCCTTGCCGGCGGCGACCAGCACATAGGCGCAGGTCGGCGGCAGCCAGGTGATGGATTTGAGGTTCTTCGGCGTGAGCCGCACGCAATCGTCAACTTTGTCGAGGCGATGGGCGTAGTCGCGGCAACGGCAGGTCTTGCCGTTGAGCAGGCGGCAACCGACGTCGGTATAGTAGGTCCGGTCGGTGTCTTCTTCCTCGAGCTTGTTCAGGCAGCAGCGGCCGCACCCGTCGCAGAGGCTTTCCCATTCCGAATCAGTCATTTGTTCCAGCGACTTACGCTGCCAGAACGGACCGTCATCGGAGCTTTTCTCAGTCGACATGCGGTTACCAGCCGATTCTTTTAGGCGGGGCGGCGGCTCGCTGCAAAGAGTTTATGCCTAATTTGCCCCGTATTTCGTTCACACTGTCGACGGCCGATGATTGGCCGTGGCTGCCGCCTCAGGTAAATGTCGTCCCACGCATAAAAGAGGGCAAGCCGCTCCGGGAGTGCGCACCGCGTGACCGATCTGTTCCCCGAGCCCCGCGAAAGCTGGCAGGTCAGGCTTAGACGGCAGCTGCTTGACCTCGACGCACGGATCGACTTTGCGGTTTTTCTGAGCGGCAAGTGGGCGCGAGAAATCTATGAGCGATTTACCGCGGTTATGGACCGCTTCCACGTCGCCGGCTGGCGGCGCTGGCTGATCGTCGAACCGCTTTCGGAAGCCGCAACTTGGGGCACCGTCGGTCTGCTCCTGCTGTTGGCGCTTGCGGTACCTGCTTTCCACGAGACCTCGGACGATGATTGGCTGAAAAAGTCCGAGCTCGCCGTCACCTTCCTCGATCGTTACGGCAACGAGATCGGCAACCGCGGTATCAAACACAACGACTCGGTGCCGCTGGAAGAAATGCCGGACCACCTGATCAAGGCGGTGCTGGCGACGGAGGACCGGCGCTTCTACGAGCATTTCGGTATCGATTTCTATGGCACGTTTCGTGCGCTGGTGACCAACGCGCGAGCCGGCGGCGTCGTGCAGGGCGGCTCCACGATCACGCAGCAGCTGGCGAAAAACCTGTTTCTTTCGAACGAGCGAACCATCGAGCGCAAAGTCAATGAGGCGTTTCTTGCGCTGTGGCTGGAAACCCGGCTGACCAAGAATGAGATTCTCAAGCTTTACCTCGACCGCGCCTATCTCGGCGGCGGCGCATTCGGCGTCGATGGAGCGGCGCAATACTATTTCGGCAAATCGGTCCGCGACGTGACGCTGCCGGAAGCCGCGATGCTGGCCGGACTGTTCAAGGCGCCGAGCCGCTTCTCGCCGCTTGCCAACCTGCCGGCGGCACGCGCCCGCGCCAACGTCGTGCTCGACAATCTGGTGGACGCCGGATTTATGACCGAGGGTCAAGTCTACGGGGCCCGCCGGAATCCGGCAACGCCCATCGACCGGCGCGAGGAAGATGCGCCGAATTATTATCTCGATTGGGCGTTCGACGAGATGAAAAAGCTGGTCGAGACCTTCCCAAAGTCGGTCACCGAACGCTATTTCGTCGTGCGCACCGCGCTCGACAGCAATTTGCAGCACTATGCCGACCGCGAAGTTGAATCGGCGCTTCGTCAATACGGGCACGATTACGGTGCCGGTCAGGCGGCGGTGGTCATTGCCGATCTCGACGGCGCGGTACGCGCCATGGTCGGCGGCCGCGACTACGGCGCGAGTCAATTCAACCGCGCCGTTGATGCGTTGCGCCAGCCAGGTTCATCGTTCAAGCCTTATGTCTACGCGACAGCGCTTGCCAACGGCTTTACGCCGCAATCCGTCGTCGTCGACTCACCGGTCTGTATCGGCAATTGGTGTCCGCACAACTATTCCGGCGGTTATTCCGGCCCGGTGACGCTGACGCAGGCAATCACCAATTCCATCAATATCATTCCGGCAAAGCTTTCGATCGCGCTTGGGAACGGCAACCCCAAGCTCGGCCGCGCAAAAATCGTGCAGACTGCGCGCAATCTTGGAGTTTATACGCCGCTTCCCGATACCCCCTCGCTGCCGATCGGCGCCGACGCGATGAACGTGTTGGAGCACGCGGTGGCCTACGCCACCTTTCCCAACCTCGGCAAGGCGGTCACTCCGCATGCCGTACTCGAGGTGCGCACCGGCGCCGGCGAGGTGGTGTGGCGATTCGATCGCGACGGTAAACGTCCCGAACAGGTGCTCTCGCCGCAGGTGGCGCTCGAAATGGTCGGCATGATGAATTCGGTCGTGATGAACGGCACCGGCCGTCGCGCCCAACTCGACGGCATTCAAGCAGCTGGCAAGACCGGTACGACCAATTCCTATCGCGATGCATGGTTCGTCGGTTACACCGGCAATTTCACCGGCGCGGTGTGGATGGGCAACGACGATTATTCGCCGACCAAACGGATGACCGGCGGTAGCGTCCCGGCAATGATATGGCACAACATCATGGCCTACGCGCATCAGGGCATTGAACTGAGGCCCCTGCCCGGCCTGCCGCCGCCGGTTCACGCGCCCACGGTCGCCAATGCCGCCCTACAAGGCGCGCCACCGCCGCCGCAGATCCTGCTGACGCGCAAAGCCACCGAAGCGCTCATCCACGCCGAACATCTCCTCGACGACGCCAGTCGTGCGCTTTCGGCCCAAGAAGCGGGTGGAACGTTCGGCGCGCTTGACCGCCAAACGCATAACGGCACGCAAACGGCAGCCACCGAACTAAAATCTGCCAATGTTTCCCGCGGCAACTGACCGTGCGCCTTTTCCTCGGATCGTGCTTCACCTTGATCCTCGCCGCCGCCATCGGCCTCGGCGCGACCTGGCTGACGGTAACCCGTGGCATCGCCTTCGGGTCGCTGACCATCGGTGCCTGGACGGCATGGCCGAAAAGCGGTTCGATTGACATCGATCCCTATGCGCGCGCCGCCATCGCCCGTACCGGCGACTTGCCGGTCGGAGTCGGCGATGGCGTCGCCTTCTATGCTCGCACCGATGACGCGAGAAACATACTTGACGGACGTTGTACCTTCATCATCAGCGGCATCACCCCGGCCGCGCGTTTCTGGACGCTCACGCTGTACGATGCGCAGGGGCGGCTCGTGGCCAACGCGCTCGATCGCCATGGCTTTACCAGCGCCGAAATCCTGCGCGAGTCCGACGGCCACTTCGCCATCAGCGTCGGTCCGCGGGCCCGTCCGGGAAATTGGCTGCCAAGCGGGGGGATTGAGCAATTCGTGCTGGTTTGGCGCCTCTACGATACGCCGATCGGCGTCGCGTCACTGACGACAAAGGAAGGTCCGATGCCGGCTGTCGTGCGAAAGGGCTGCGCATGATGCGGCTTCCGCTGTGGATTTTAGGCGCGCTTCTTCTCGGCGGCATCGTGCACCTGTCGACGGTGCTGGCAATGCCGCAGGCAGCGACCCAAGATGCGTATTCGCGCCTCGAACGTATATCGCCGGTCAACGCGGTGACGCAGCTGCCGGCGCCGACCGCGCAGAATGCGACAATGCCGTTCATGGACCCGGCTTTTGCTGTCGCTGTCTGCCGCTACGATCTTTCGGCGGGCGCGCTCAAGCTACGCGCGCCATTAAGTCAGGCCTATACCGCGATCACTTTCTATACCCGCAACAGTGTCGCTTATTATGCGATCAACGACCGCGCCGCTGGACGCCGCGTTATCGAACTTGACTTGATGACGCCGGAGCAGCACGCGCAGGTTCCCGAAGAAGAGGATGTTACCGCCGCCGATCGGTTGATCATTGAATCGCCGACACGGCGCGGCTTGATCGTACTGCGCGCTTTGGCCCCGGAACCGGGGCTGATGCCGATGGTGCGTCAGGCGCTAGCCGCCGCACAGTGCCACACCGAGCCGGTACCGCAGCAATAGTCTATTTGACGATTTCGGCAGGAGCCGGCACGGCAGCCGCGAGGTGCGGTAACGCGACAAGTTTGTTGCCCGCAACCGCCTGCTGTAGTTGGGCGAGCGCAATATCGGCTTCGGCAGCGGCATTCTCCGGCTCGGAAATAGCCAGATGATCGAGCGCGAAACGATAGCCGGCACAGCGCTGCGCGAGCGATTCCTGAACCCAGGCGATGGTGAAGGTATTTTCTCCGACGCGCGCCAATGCGCCCGCTCTGTCAGCCGGCGTAAGGTCGGAAAGGTATTGCATGCTCGCGGTGCGTTTGCGGTCCAGCTCGATGACGCGATGCGCGAGATCGAAGAAAGGCGGCACCCGCACCGAGTCGTTACGGATGTCATCGATCAATTTGTTGTAACGTCCGGCCGTCGATCGATAATTCGCCGCCAGCAGATGTTTGTAATACGCGGTCGGATCCGGTCGCCACAAATCGCGCTGAAATTTATGCGCGATGCCATATTCATAGATGAGCGCGTCCCATCGGATACGGTCGTAAGGCGGCTCGATCAGCGGAAAAGCCAGATCGCGCAACGCTCGTTCGTCATCGGTCAGATTATCGACCGAGATAGGCGCGCCGGCGCGCGTGGCGGCCTCCTGGCCGACCCAAGCATGGATGTTGTCGGAAACGTACGGTTGCTGCAGACGGCCCAGGTCGCCAATGCTCGAACACCCCGGCAGTGCCAGCAGCACGAGAACAATGGCGGCCAGTCCGCTATCTCGACGGCAACGGACCCCCGACCACATCGGCGCGCCTTAGCGCCGTCTCAGGCGTCGGCGACTGCCATTCTCAGCCGGCGGATGAGTCTGCGGTTCGGCCTCCAGTTCGTCATGCCGCTCGATGCGGACAACGGGAAGGATGATGACGGTCGCGGATTCTTCCGCCCCATCGCCACGACCAAAGCGCACAATACGCCCCTCGTCGGGGAATTTGACAACGGTGCCCATTTAGCGGCCCAGCGGTGGTCCGCTGCCTGCCGGCAGCGGATGCCCTCATTCCGGTGCCGACAGCACCGGTGTCGATTCCAGTAAGCGGCATGCAGGGTTAACGGTCTGCTAACGACGGCGACCTAAGACTGGCAATGCCGCCCCCGGGGGATGGCACGCCGGGTGTTTGGTCGAGTTCATCTGCAATGCGGCTCAAGGACATCTTCGGTCTGCAAGGCCTCTCCGAACTGGGTGCACGCGGAGGCGCCGATATGCGTGCGACCCTTCTGCGGGTCCTCACCGATCTTTACGTTCACCGGCTTAGCCACACGCCAGCGGAACAGCGCCAATACACCGAACTCGCGCTACGGCTGCTGGAGGCGGCGGATCGTACGACCCGGATTGTCGTCGCACGGCGTTTTGCGCACTATCCGTCGCCGCCGTTACGCGTCTTGCAACGCCTTGCCGGCGACGTGCCGGAAGTCGCCGCCGAGTTGCGTATGCACCCGCTGCTGCAGCCGCCGGCCGTCCCGGCCGACCCGCTCGTATCCGATACCGCAACGGCACCGCCCGCCGGCAACAACCTCGCTGAGCGGGGCGAAAGGATCATGGAGACCGGACATCCGATCGACCGCACCATCGCCGTGGAACTCAACGATCAGTTTTTCGCCGCAACGTCGGAAGAACGCCGCCTCATATTGCTCAACCTTCCCGTCGTTGCCCCCATCGCAGATTACGGCGACGTCTCCCACGACCCGGCGCTCGAACAGCGGCTCCAAGCCGCGGCGCTCACCGGAAACCGGGAGGATTTCGCCACCCAACTGGCGCGCTCTTTGCGCATTCCACGCGAACAGGCGCGCAGGATTACGCGCGACGGTTTGGGTGAGCCGGTCATCGTAGCGGCAAAGACGCTTCGGATGCCGCGTGAAGTACTTTACCGCGTTTTGATGTTTCTCAATCCCGCCGTTGGAAATTCGGTCGAGCGTGTTCATGCGCTGGCTGCGCTTTATGATGAAATATCGGAGCCGGCGGCAGCCGGGATGCTTTCGGTCTGGCAGGCTTTGCAACCGCGTGCGCGACAAAGCGGCAAACATCAGCCGCTGGCGTATGACGACGAAACCCGCCGATACGCACGCCCCTCGACGACGACGACAAGGTGGACGTCCGCACTTACCCGCTTCACGCAACGCCGAAACGCTTCCTGATGGGTCTCTAGCCGGCGATCAGGTCCAGCAAATTCCGGCCGGCTTTATCTTCGACTTCGACGATCCAGAGATCCGGGTCAAATTTTATCTGCCGCTCGAGATACGCTTCGACGTCGGCGTCGGGCGTCGAGCGGTTGGCCAGGCTTTGGGCAAACACCCGGCCACCCGACGGCACGGCATCCAACACACTTTGCGGCGCAGGCCCGAACAGATCGGAGGTGCCGTCGAGCCTTGAGACGCGGACAAAAACCGCGCCGGCTTCTTCGGCGCCCCGTCGGCGAACGACCGCAAACAGGCCTTCGACCTGGCAGCGCCGCAGATAGGCGGCAACCCAAAGTGCGGTTTTCAGGCGCATCGCGGCTCGCTTGGTGTCCGGAGCGAGATATGACTCGGTCCGGGCGACGCCGTAAATAAGCTTTGTGCCGCCGAGCTACTCGACCGGATGCCCGATCATGGCGGCGAGTTCGGCCATCAAGCGGTCGGAAACCCGGCCGGTGACCGGCATTTTATGCTCGCTCTCGAATTTCTCGATTGCCGAACGAGTCGGTTCGTCGACAATCCCCGACGCCCTCATCTGACCGTAGCCGAACGAGGAGAGAACTCGCTGCACCGCACTAACGCGAGCTGATGGCGTGCTGACCTGCGTTCCGATGAGGTCTGCGATCGGGTCGTGGCGCCGCGCCGAAACGGCTTGGACGGCGCGTTGCGGCACTGTCGGCCGCATGGCGACGGTTTCTGCCGGCTTGAGCGTTGAAACCGAAATGGTGGGATTTTCGCCGGAGTGCCGTTTACTCGGGGCATCGACGAACGGCGCAGGATGCGCGTAGCTCTGTAGAAAGACAGCATTGACGATGATCACGACACTGGCGGCAAGAGCAGCAAGAATGGTGAAAAAATCGACCGGCCGTTGCGCGATGCGTCCGTATAAATACGGCAGCACCGTCGCCAGGACGCCACTCGAACGCGCGGCGGCACGCCGGCGGCTGGTACGACGGTCACGCACTTTTCTTCACCCTGCCGTCACAGTGCGCGGCCTCGTTTTCTTCGCGGTCGCCTCCGAAACTCGATGGCCGGGACGGCGTCTTCACGGGCGTCGGCAAATACCGCATCACCTCAATCGGAATCTCTTGCCGCCGGCCGTCCGGCCTCGCGCGTTCGCAGTCAAGCGGCAGCCTGACACTGACCCGGGTCCCAGTACCGACGCGACTGCGGATGTCGATCTCGCCGCCATGCAACCGCACCAGACCCTTGACGATGGACAATCCAAGCCCGGTTCCACCGTGGCGCCGGTCGTACGATGCGCCCGCCTGAAAATACGGTTCGCCGACGCGTGCGAGGTCTTCGTCATTGATACCGACGCCATTGTCCTCGACAGTAAATGTGACACAGCCGGCGTCGGCGCGTGCACCGACCGTGACTTTACCGCCGCGGTCGCTGAAGCGGATCGCGTTCGAGATGAGATTGAGCAATATCTGATTGAGCGCGCGCCGGTCGGCGACCATGTCGGGAAGGCCGTTGGTCGGCAATTTTTCCAGCGCAACGCCCGCCTCGCTTGCGCGCAGCGCCAGCATATTGCAGCAACTGGCGATCGCCGCCGCAGGAGCAAATGGCTCCGGCGTGATCTCGAAGTTCCCAGTTTCGATTTTCGACATGTCCAGTATGCCGTTGATAACGGCGAGCAGGTGGTTGCCGGAGTCGTTGATCAGGCCGGCGTATTCGTTTCGCCGCTGGGGATCTAGCGCGAGAGCCGCTTCTTTCATCAGCATCCCGGAAAAACCGATGATGGCGTTCAGCGGCGTCCGTAGTTCGTGACTCATTGTGGCAAGGAAGCGGCTCTTTGCGGCGTTGGCTCGCTCGGCTTCTGCGCGCGCCTGCCCCAGCGCTTCTTCTTGGCGTTTTCTTTCGGTGACGTCGCGCAACACGGCGACGATTTCGCGACGATCTTGACCGGCGGCTTCAAAGTGCTCGAGCGGCCGGCAACGCATCTCGACCCAGACAAATTGCGCCATCGGGCGGCCTTCACCGGCATCGCGCCGCACCCGGAATTCAACCGATCGGCTCTCGCCCAGCGCCGCGGTATCCCCGAGCGCAGTTAAATAGGCCGGGCGGTCGGCGACGTGGACCCGATTGAATAAGCCTTGCCCATGCAGTTCGCCGATGGTGCAGCCGAACAAGGGCTGCGCAGCCGGTGAAACGAAGAGCAAGGCACCGTCTCGGCCGTAGCGCGTGATCACGTCGGTCATGTTGCGCGCCAGCAACCGGTAGCGGTCTTCTTCGGCATAAAGGAGCCAGAAGCTTGCTCGCGTCAGCGCTTCCGTACCCAGCGCCAGACCGGCCGCGTACAGGCAGGCCGATACAATCCCGAGAGTGGCGAGTGCGGCATGCCCGCTCGCCGTCGGGAGTGGCAGGAGACCAAGCCCGCTCACCAGCGCCATGACGCCGGCGGCGGCGAGCGCAAAGGTCGACGCCAACGCAACGACACGGCGCGACGCCGAAAGCGATGCTTCAAGGGGAACCACCACAAGCCAGATGGCCGCAAACGAGGCAATGCCGCCGGTGGACACGGCAACCGCAGTCACCAGCCCGGTCAGGGCGAGCGAAGATAGGATATGCGCGCTTTCGTAACGTCCGGTACGCGAGAGAAAATAAGCAACGAGAATTGGCACCGCGAGCCAGAAGAACACCACAAGCTCAAGCACGCTCGGGGCACCTCGCACAATCAGATAAATCGGAAAGGCCGCCAAAGCGACCACGCCGCCGAGCAGACGCGGCGCAATAAATGCCCGGTGGCGCGCGGCGGTCAGCGCATCCTGTTGCGCGGACGGATGCACCAGCGACTCAACATGGACGCGAACCGGCGCGAAGAGGCCCACAGTCCCAATTGCACGCCCGGCTTTGCAGACGCGCTCCCCATTTTTCTATCATCGGATCGTCTCAAACGCGGCTTAAGCGAACACTAAAACGCCGCGCGCCCGGGGGTCGTGCACCTGCCGGCAACGCATATGACGCGGGCGCAAATGCCGGATTCCACCGTCATGGTGAACGGCTCGTTGACTTGGGGTCCGCTTTGCCGGCCGCCTTCGTCGCTCGGCATTGAGTGATCGTCTGCCCCGAAGGGCGCGCCGGGGCCGGCCAAAACGGCGGCATGCGCAAGCCCGCGCATTCGCTCAAATTATAGCTAAATTTTATTGTTTCGAATTGCGTGAAAATTTGCCGATTATTCTGTTCGATTACGCGCAAAAACGTCCCGGTACCGCCAACGCGGTCTTCAATGCAGCCCGCTATGTTCGGCTCACAAGCGGCAATGCAGGCCGCCGGGGAAGCGGGCTTTATGTTCTTTCTCTTGCGCGTAACGTTTTGGCTCGGCCTGGTGCTGGTGCTGTTGCCGGTCGGCACTGCGCAACGGAGCGCTTCGACCGGCGAAGTCAGCGCCACCGAGGCGATTTCAGCGGCAACCGCGACGGTCGGAGACTTGCGCGGTTTCTGTGGGCGCCAACCGGAGGCGTGTACGGTCGGCTCGCAGGTGGCGACTGCCATCGGCTACCGGGCGCAGGCTGGAGCGAAAATGCTCTACGAAGCCTTGACCGAAGCAGTGGGCCCCCGCGAGACCGGATCGATCGCGAACATCACATCGCAGAAATCCCGCGATAAGATCGTCGCGAACAAGTCGGCGGCGGGGCGGACCTCGCAGAATACTTTGACGGCGACCGATCTGGCGCCCACCTGGCGAGGGCCGGTGTCGCGCCGGGATAACAAGCACCCCGTTTAGCCAATCCGGAAACATCGACCTCGGCCTCCTAGCGCACTATATACAGCGCGACGAGGACCGATTCCGCGATGGCCAATATTGACGAGATCATCGATAATTTCACGACCCTGGAAGATTGGGACGACCGCTATCGTTATCTGATCGAATTGGGGCGCGAATTACCGCCGCTTGCCCCGGCTGCGCATACCGATGCCAACAAGGTGCTGGGCTGCACGAGCCAGGTCTGGCTCGATACAGACGTTCGCCCAAACGGCGCCGGTGGACCAATATTGACTTTTGCGGGGGACAGCGATGCCCACATTGTGCGCGGGTTGATCGCAATTCTTTTCGCTCTGTTCTCGGGCAAACATGCCAACGATATTTTGACGATCGACGCGCCTTCACTGTTTGAGAAGCTTGGCCTGCGCGAGCATTTGACGCCGCAACGCTCCAACGGCTTTCGCTCCATGGTGGAGCGCATTCGATCGGACGCCCGCGCAGCGTTAACCGCAGCGGTGTGACGACCGCAAGACGTTTGGCGGCGGCGCACCGGCCGTCGTTGCTCCGCCACATTAGCCACATCCGCGACCGTGTTATAAAATCCGCCTGGACGGTTGCGGATCGGGAAGAGCAGGCGATGCCCATCGGCGGTGTGGGGACGAACCCGGCGTTCGGCGGCAAGAACGTTCGAATTGCGCTGACCAATGTGTTCGCCGGTGCGATTTGCAGCGTCCTGTCGATCGCCTACTGCCTCTCGTACGCCGCTCTCATTTTCACCGGCCCGATCTCGCACTTGCTGGCTTACGGCGTGGCCGCCACGTTCTTGTCCGCCGCGATCGGTGGGGCAATCGTCGCGTGGGGCAGCTCGCTTTCGTTCGCAGTCGCCGGACCTGACAGTTCAATTTCCGTCGTCATCGCGGCCATGGTGGCAACGGTTGTGCACCGCGTCGTGGCGCGGGGCGGCACCGGCCTTCTCGAACCGACATTGATCGTTATGTCGCTGTCGACTGCGCTGACCGGGATTCTTCTCTGCATTCTCGGCTTCACCCGCGCCGGCCGCGCCATTCGCTTTGTGCCCTATCCGGTAATCGGCGGTTTTCTCGGCGCTACCGGCTGGCTGATGATGATGGGAGCAGTACAGATCGCGACCGATCAGCCGGCGGCTCTCACGAACATCGGCGCCTTTGCCAATCTCGCACTTATCGTTAAGCTCGCCGCCGGCATCTTAGTCGCCATCTGTCTCCATTTTTCGTTGAGCCGATCCAAGAGCCCTCTTGTTTTGCCCGGCGTGTTGCTCGTCGCGCTCATAGCAACCTACCTTGTGATCCTGTTGAGCGGATCGTCAGTTCGTTCGGTTCAGACCGACGGATGGATGTTCCCAAGCCTGCCGGCGGCACATCTGACGTTGCCCTGGAAGGCGGGTGCTCTGCAAAGCTTCTCGTGGGCAATGCTTCCGTCGCTCACCGGCGATCTCCTCGCCATCATGTTCGTCACCGTCAGCACTTTGTTGCTCAACACAACCGGGATCGAGCTCGCGACCCGCAGTGAAGCCAACATTGACCGCGATCTGAAATTTTTAGGGCTGGCGAATATCGTAACGGCAGCCTCTGGCGGATACGTGAGCTGTACCTCGCTCAGCCGCTCGATCCTTATTCGAACCGCCGGCGCGACCAACCGGTTAGGGGGCCTTACTGTGGCGGCGGTATCAGCCGCCATTCTTATCGCGGATCCTTCGTTCCTCGGCTTCGTGCCAAAATTCATCCTCGCCGGCCTGTTGTTGTTCCTGGGCGCCGGGCTCGTCCATCAATGGATCGTGGAATCCGCGCGCAAGTTGCCGCTTGTCGATTATTTATCGCTGCTGGCCATCGTTCTGCTGATCATCAATTGGGGCTTCATTGCTGGCGTTCTCATCGGCGTAGTGATCGGCTGCGCGACCTTTGCGCTCAGCGCCAGCAGAGTAAGCGCGATCAAGTTCGGATTTGACGGCTCGGAATACCGCTCTTCGCTCGACAGGAATTTGCACGAACAAGCTTTGCTCGCCGCCCACGGCCGGGAAATTCAGGGCATGGCGCTACAAAGCTATCTGTTCTTCGGTTCGGCCAACCGGCTCTACCAGCACGTCAAGGCACTGCTGGCGCGACAACGCGGATGCCGCTTCCTGATTTTCGATTTTCGCCGCGTTACCGGGCTCGATTCTTCGGCCATACAAAGCTTCACACAAATCAAGCAGGCCGCGACCGACGCGGGCGCTCGTATCGTGCTGGTCAATTTATCGCCAGAGCTGGAGCGGCCCTTTCGTATCGCACGTTTCATCTCCGACGATGTCGGCATCGCCACCGATCTCGACCGCGCACTGGAGTCTTGCGAGCAGGCAATCATCGAAGTCCATCAGACCCTGGCCGGCGACACGCGATCATTACGTGCCTGGTTTTCGGACGCGCTCGGCGATGCGCAACTTGCCGATCGTTTGACCGAAAACTGCAGGCGCCTTGACGTCAAGGCAGGCGACATCATAGCGCGACAGGGCGAAACCGCCGCGTCGATGCATTTCATCCTTGAGGGACGCGTCGGTATAATGGTCGATCTACACGATGGTCGCATGACGCGCGTGCGCAGCCTCGGCCGTCACACGACGGTGGGCGAAATGGGACTAATTGCCCGCTCACCCCGCAGCGCAACCATTCAAGCCGAAACAGCGAGCGTGCTCTATGAACTCGATGCGGAAGCCTTTGAACGCATCAAGCGAGATCAGCCGGCACTAAGCCAGGCCTTGCTAGCCTATGTTATCAACGTGATGACCGAACGATTGAGCTTCGCCAACCGGCTAATTGGCGTCCTGCAGCGCTAGCAACGGTCCGCTTTGCTTATTTGCGGCGCCGGCGTTGCTGACCGAGGCCCATTTGCTTGGCGAGCTGCGACCGCGCCGCTGCATAGTTCGGCGCGACCATCGGATAGTCGGGTGGCAGTCCCCATTTCTCGCGATAACGTTCGGGAGTCATGTCATACTGAGAACGCAAATGGCGCTTGAGCGATTTAAACTTCTTACCATCCTCAAGGCAGACGATATGGTCGGGAGTGATCGAGCGTTTGACAGGCACCGCGGGCCTGATCGTTTCGGGCGGCGCCGTCGTTGCACCATTGGAGACCCGAATCAAGGCGGCGTACACTTGACCAATCAAGCTCGGTATTTCCGCGCTTGAAACGGCGTTGTTGCTTACGTAGGCAGAAACAATGTTGGCGGTCAGTTGAATATAGCTGCTGTTCTCACTTGCATTCTCAGCCATGTCAGGCCTGATCTTTAAGAGAACTTCCGTCGCCCCCGCGTCGGATCCCCGCCTGCGAATGTCAAATATAAGCAGTTAGGAATAGTTCTAAAGATATAACATTTCAGCGTTAAGAGCAATAAAGAGGCAGCAGTTGAGGGCGACTATCCGATAATTTCCGCGCTGCAATAGTTAGGCGTTGCCGCCTTCAAGAAGCGTCTCCGGTCTGAAAAATGGAATCGTCGGAAGTCGCTAGGCGCCGCTATCGATATGTTCGCGGAGCGCCGTGATTGAGCCGAACCGCAGCGTGCCTTGAGGCAACTGAGCCTCAATCGATCCGTCCGAATACAGCGTATAAGCCATCCCTTCGACCACGCCCGATTTGAGAACGGAGACTGCGCCCGCCGGATGCATCACCGGGGCGGACTCGGGTTCGGGAGCGAGGGTGCGCTTTTCGGCCGACTGCGGTATGGCGGTAGCGCCTTGCGGCGAAGCCACTTGCAAGGAAGCGGCCTGTCCGTTGCGGCTAGATTTCCCCGACAAGAATACGCCCAGACCGGAGACGCGCGTCGCGTCGGACGTAGTGGCCGTACGAGGCTTGATGTCGAACCGTGGCGCTACCCGGGCCGGCGACACTGCGTTTGCGCCGCGACCGGCAGTGGCGGTGGCTGGCTGCCTCACCTCCACCGTTTCTTCCTCGGCGATCGGACCATCTTCGCGTCCGGCCAAGGTTGGGAATTTAACTGGTGGTTCGGCGGCAGTTTCATCGGTTGACGCCGGCTTTGAGCGAGCATCTGCCGGCTGGTGACCGGTCTTGGATTTGGCGGGGAAAGGAAGGCTGACGGACGGCTCAGTTCTTTCGTCAGCAGCGGTGCCGTCGCCCGCGCGATTGATCTGCGGCATCGGCTTCGCCGCAAGGGCGCGTTCAATGCGTTGTAATTGACGCACCGCCAAACCCATTCCGATCAGCAGAAGCCCGCCGACGACCGCGACAGTCCCAGGCGTGACCGCCTCGATGTCGAATGTTCCGCCGCGGGACGTCAAACTTGACCCGACAAGGACCATACCCGCGAGCGTCGTGACAAAACCAACAAGCAACAAAATCAATGGCATCACGCCCGTCCCCGCCCCTACCCAAGCACTTGGGGCAACAAAGGAAAGGCATTTTGCGGGCCCTTACCGCTGGGCGCAAGACCATAAAACGACCGCCTCTCCGCAATCATACTGCAATCGTTTCGCCGCTGGTCGCAACGGCAAGCAGCGCCGGACTCCATTGTTAATCCCTTGCACTGTATGAAGATTCGAACGTCGGGCGGGAGCGCCTCACCGCGTCATTGGGCGCCAGCGACGCCCATTGCCCAAATCTGCCGGTTAAGTCTATTTAGAAGAAACCCTGGCCTCGGCCAGGCGGTTCTAAATGCAACCCCCCTTTGCCGTCCGTTCACTTTGAGGAGCAGTCCAATGCCATTTACCCTACCCGAGCTACCATACGCCTACGACGCGCTCACACCGCATATGTCGCGCGAGACGCTGGAATTCCATCACGACAAGCATCATCAAGCCTACGTGACGAACGGCAACAATCTCGCCAAAGGCACCGAGTGGGAGAACAAGCCGCTCGAGGACGTGGTGAAGGGGACGTTCGGCAAAAACGCCGGGCTCTTCAACAACGTCAGCCAGCATTACAACCATGTTTACTTCTGGAAGTGGATGAAAAAAGGTGGCGGCGGCGACAAGATTCCAGGCAGGTTGGAGAAACAAATCATCAGCGATTTGGGCTCCGTCGCCAAGATGAGGGAAGACTTCGCGCAAGCCGGCGCAACGCAGTTCGGCTCGGGCTGGTGCTGGCTTGCCGTCAAAGACGGCAAGATTGCAGTGACCAAAACGCCGAATGGGGAAAACCCGCTTGTCCACGGCGCCAAGCCAATCCTCGGTTGCGACGTATGGGAACATTCCTATTACATCGACTATCGCAACCGCCGGCCGGATTACCTCAAGGCGTTTCTGGATCATCTGGTCAATTGGGATTACGTCGCCGAGATGTATGAAGGCGCGATGAAATAAGCAGGGACCGCACGGTCCAACAAAAAGCGGGGCCGTTGGCCCCGCTTTTTAATGGCGACAATATCCGCCGGTATCCTGCGCGGGGCTCCGATCAATACTGTTGCGCCGTGTGTGCATATTCCCAATAAAGCTCGCGTGCTTTGCGATAGACAGGCCCCGGTTGCAAGCTCCGACCGTCGATGCGCACGATTGGCGAGACCTTGGTGTAATTGCCTGACGAGAATATCTCGTCGGCCGATTGAAAATCGGCATAGCTCAACGTCGTCTCCGTGACCGACATGCCGGCTGCGCGCAAAAGCTTGATGACGCGAGCGCGCGTTATACCGGCGAGAAAGGTACCGTTCGGCACCGGCGTGAAGACGGCACCGTCCTTCACCATGAAAATATTCGCGGTAGCGAGTTCCGCGACGTTGCCCAACAAATCGCACATCAGGCAATTATCGAAGCCGCGCGAACGCGATTCGGTCATGGCGCGCGCGTTGTTGGGGTAAAGGCACCCGGCCTTGGCGTCGACCGGCGCCGAATCGCGAGTTGGCCGCCGATAGGGCGAAAGCGTGATCGCCGTGCCGGTGGGCTTGGGCAACGGCGCCACGTAAAGCGCAAGGCACCAGCGAGTTGTTTCGGGATCCAGCCGCACAGCACCGCCAGTGGCATCCTCCGGCCAATACATGGGGCGGATGTAAAGTTCGGCGTCACGTTCGAAGCGCTTCAGTCCTTCGCGCGCCAGGTCCAGCCACGTCCCAACCGGGACCAGCGGTTTGAGACCCATGGTTTTGGCGGACTCGTTGACGCGGGCAAAGTGTAGATCGAGGTCTGGGGCGGTCCCTTCGAAGGCGCGCGCGCCGTCAAACACCGAGGTGCACAACCACGCCGCATGCGTGCGAACACCCATGATCGGCACATTCCCTTCGTGCCAATCATTCTCGAAAAACGTGATCGTCTTCGACCAAGTAACGGTGCGGCTCATCGTACCAACCTACGCCGCTTCTCTTGCCCCATGGGCGGGGTATTTGTCACTATTTCGCGAGGAGATTAAATCATGCTGAGCGCTTATGTCTTCGATGCCTACGGAACGCTGTTTGACGTTCACGCCGCGATCGACCGCCATCGCACAGCCGTCGGTGCGGACGCCCAGCGTTTCTCGGAGCTCTGGCGGACGAAACAACTCGAATATAGCTGGACGCTGACGCTCGCGGGCCATTACGTCGACTTTTCGAAATTGACCGAACGCGCGCTCGACTTTGCTTTTGCGCGCTTTCCCTCGGTCGATCGCGGGTTGCGGGCAAAGTTGCTCGAAGCTTATCTGACGCTCGACGCGTTTCCCGACGTCCACACGGCTCTGACCGGACTTAAATCCCGTGGTGCGCGCCTTGCGATCCTCTCCAATGGCACGCCGGCGATGCTCGGTTCGGCAATAGAGGCCGCCGCGATGCAGGGACTTCTGGATGGCGTTTTTTCGGTCGATGCGGTGCGCCGATACAAGCCTCGCCGGGAGGTCTACGCACTGGTGACCGAGGGGCTGGGGATCGAGCCTTCCGACACAGGATTTGTATCGTCCAATCGATGGGACGTGATGGGCGCGGTGTCGTTCGGCTTTAAAGCTTTCTGGATCAACAGGTCCGGTGCCCCGAACGAATACCCCGATCAAGGACCGGAGCGCGAAATTCCCGGCCTCGGCGAGCTTTTGCAGGCGGCTCTCTGAGCAGACACGAATCGCTGGGTGTTAAGCCGCATGGCCGTGCGATTCGGGTTCTTCGGGGTTCTTGGGTTCTTCGGGACTTTTGAGCGCCGTCACGATTTGCTGCTTGGTCAGGCGGGTACCGTCATCGCCCTCGATCAACAAGGCGACACGACCGCTATCGTTGATATGCCGGGCCCAATTCATCGCCTCGTCGAGTGAGTTGAATTCCTTGTAGAGATGACGATCCTTCTGCAGCGGGGAGATGGACTGTGAGCCACGTGGGCCAGAATAGACACGATACGTCATCGTCGGGCCTCCTGTTCGACAGCACCGTCGTCAAGACGTAGCCATCTGGCGGAAATGTGCCAGCCATGTGTTGCCGCAGGGCCGCGCGGCGCGATGACGCGGGGGGCGGATTATTTCGGCGCCGCCATGTCCGGTCGCCGGGCCACCGCGACGGGCTAGTTCGCCGCCGGTAACGGCCGTGCGCAGCGCTTTGGATAGGCTTCGCGGCAAGCTTGATACAGCGGCGGGCACGGCTTGGCCGCCGCTAGCCCGGCCTCGATGGTATTGAAGCGTTGGCCCGCCGCGCGCGACTCGTTGTCGTAGGTGAGAACCGCGTCGGCGCGCTCGATGGCGCGGTCGGTCATCAAAAAATGCTCAGCTCCGTCGAAATACGTCGTGGCGATCTTGATCGCCGTCGTAAGCTTTCGCGTATATTCGGCATTCGCCTTGGGGTCCGGCTTGACGACACGGGCGTTAATCGCCGCATCTGTGTAGAGGACGTTAAGCTTGAAGTAGATGCCGCCGCACTCTGCAAGCGCGAGCCAATAAGGCCGGTCTTTGAACGGTCCGGGCGCGGCGATGATTTTGTCGCGTCCGTCGACGGAGACCGCCGGCGCGGCGGGCGCACTCGGCCGGCGCTGATCGCGTTTGCGCCAGCTCTGCGACTGCGCACTCGACGCAACCGCGCAAATCGCCAACGCGACCACGGCGGCCCTGGCTGTTACTCCCGACATCAACCGACTATAGCCGGTGGCAGGCACCGAACTCAAAACCGCTCGACCCACGGCCGCAATTCGATTTCCCAGGCCCAGGCGCTGCGATGCTGCTGCAACAGGCTGAGATAACTCTGTGCGATCGCATCGGGATCGAGCAGGCTGTCGGGCTTGTCCGACGGCACGGTGCGGGCGGCGCTGCGGATGCCGCCGTCGACGACCACATGCGCGACGTGAATCCCCTGCGGCGAAAGCTCGCGAGCGAGGCTTTGCGCAAGCCCGCGTAGCGCAAATTTGCCCATGGCGAAGGGTGCCGACTGCGCATAGCCCTTCACGCTGGCCGACGCGCCGGTAAACAGGATCGCGCCATGTTTTTGCGGCAGCATGCGCTTGACTGCCTCCTGAGCCACCAGAAACCCCCCGAATGCTGAAACTGAGATGGCCTTCTCCACCTCGGCCGGAACCAGTTCGATCACCGGACCGCGCGTACGATAGCTTGCATTGTAGACGACAACGTCGGGCGCGCCGACAGTAGCCTCGACATCGGCAAAGAGTTTGACCACCTCCGCATGATTGCTCGCGTCACAGGCAAAGGCGCTACCGCCGACCTCCCTTGCCAGCGGCGCGAGTTCGGGCGCTCGGCGGGCGGCGAGCGCAACAGTCATGCCGGCTTTCTTAAAAAGCCGCGCCAACGAAGCAGAAAGGCCACCACCCACGCCGACGATCAACGCTGTCTCGTATGCAATCTCGGCCATGCCGGTCCTCGTTCCATGTATTTTTATATAAGCGCAGACGAAGCGGCCTAGTCGATCACCGCAATGGCATTGATCTCGACGAGGCAACGCGGATCGGTCGCCAGCCGCACGACTTGCACGGTCGTCGTCGTCGGCTTGGCATCGCCGAAATATTCGCCCCAGACGCGGTTGAGCGCATCCTGATCGGAAAGATCGGTGACGAAGCGATCGGCCGTCACGATATCGGCAAAGCTTGCGCCGACCGCGTTCAGCCCGCGCTTGAGATTTTCCAGCGCGGCCCGCGCCTGGCCGGCCATGTCGCGCGGCATGGAATCAAACTCCTCCGGCCGATGCGGGTGGTGATGATAGACTGGCGCCGCGGTGACGCCCGCAAGATAAACGGTGGTGCCACCTTTAACCTTGATCGCCGGCGCATAGGGCATCCAAATGTCCGGAGCACCCGGCCAATGAATGTGCTCGATGGCTTTCGGCATGGACTTAAAGCTCCCTGTTCGATGATCTCGGCGAAATAATAGCGCTTACATCCGGAATACACCGAATCTCGTCTCCGGAATCGGCGCATTGAGCGCGACCGAAAAGCACAACCCCAGCACGCGGCGCGTTTCGCTGGGCGCAATGATGCCGTCGTCCCACAGCCGTGCGGTGGCGTAATAGGGATCGGCTTCGCTGTCGAACTGATCACGGATCGGCTGCTTGAACTTGGCCTCTTCGTCGGCCGACCAAGTCTTGCCCGCGGCTTCGATGTTGTCACGGCGCACCGTTGCCAGCACGCTTGCGGCCTGCTCGGAGCCCATCAACGCCACGCGCGCGCTCGGCCAAGTGAAAAGAAAGCGCGGGCTGTAGGCGCGGCCGCACATGCCATAATTCCCGGCGCCATAGGAGCCGCCGACGACGACGGTGATTTTCGGCACCTGTGCGCAGGCCACCGCCGTGACCAGCTTGGCGCCATCCTTGGCGATGCCGCCGGCCTCATAATCGCGTCCGACCATGAAGCCCACGATGTTTTGCAGGAAAAGAAGTGGAATGCGCCGCTGGCAGCAAAGCTCGATGAAATGCGCGGCTTTCAACGCGCTCTCCGAAAACAATATCCCATTGTTGCCCAGAATACCGACCGGAATGCCGTGAATGTTCGCGAAACCTGTGACGATCGTCGTGCCATAGACGGCCTTGAACTCGTCGAATTCGGAATCGTCGACGAGACGCGCGATCACCTCACGGATGTCGAACTGCTTCTTGAGGTCAGCCGGAACAATGCCGTCAAGTTCGTTGACGTCATGCTGCGGTTCCGCCGGTTTGGCAAGCGGAATATCGACGACTTTCCTTGTGTTAAGGTTCGCAACAATGCGGCGACAAATCTCCAGCGCGTGCCGATCGTTTTCAGCGTAATGGTCGGCAACGCCCGATTTTTTTGCGTGCACGTCGGCCCCGCCCAAGTCTTCCGCCGAAACGACCTCCCCGGTCGCCGCCTTAACCAGCGGCGGCCCGCCAAGAAAAATCGTACCTTGTTTGCGCACGATAATGGTCTCATCCGACATCGCCGGTACATAAGCGCCACCGGCGGTGCATGACCCCATGACAACCGCGATCTGCGGTATGCCAAGCGCCGACAATGTGGCCTGGTTATAGAAAATGCGTCCGAAGTGTTCCCGATCCGGAAATACGTCGGGCCATTGCGGCAGGTTGGCGCCGCCGGAATCGACCAGATAAATGCAGGGCAACCGGTTCTCGCGGGCGATCTCTTGCGCCCGCAGATGCTTCTTCACCGTCAGCGGATAGTAGGTACCGCCCTTGATGGTGGCATCGTTGCACACGATCACGCATTCGCGGCCGGATACACGACCGATGCCGGTGATGATTCCGGCCGCATGAATCGCGTCATCGTAAAGGCCTTGGGCGGCGAGCGGCGATAATTCGAGGAATGGCGTGCCGGCGTCGATCAGCGTCAGTACCCGGTCGCGCGGCAGGAGCTTTCCGCGCGCCAAATGGCGTTCACGCGAGCGGACCGGTCCACCTTCGGCAGCCTTGCTGCGCCGCGTTTGAAGTTCCGCGACCAGCGCGCGCGTTGCAGTTTCATTCGCGCGGAACTCCGCCGACGCCGAGTCGATGCTGGATGTCAGTGCTTTCACGAAGCCCCCTTCGAATTACCCTGCCCTCGCACCGGCGAAGCAGCGCAGCATGAACAAATAGTCAGAGTTCAGTCGCGCGTCGATGCACTTTTTCGTTTCCCCGGCTAATTCCACCGGTGCGTCGCAAATTATCACACGGAACCGAAACTTTCCTGCCAAGCAGGCGTTCGCCGAATGACCGCCTTCGCACGTTCGCCGAGAGCGTCAGGCAAGACAGAGAGGAGACACCTGAATGAGTACCCAACGGACAAAGATGCTGGCCGGCATTGCCGCCCTGGCGCTGGTGGCCGGAACCAGTTTGGTTTCGGCCCAGGAAAAACCCGACCAGAACGTTTCGCCGCAGGCCAAACAGCCCCAAAGCATGCAACAGATGAACAAGACTGCTCCAGCCGGGAAGATGGGGCAAGGTCAAGCATCGAAGGCGATGGGGGCGTCCGATACTGCGAATTCCGCGCAGATGCATGAGGAAAACGCGACGCAGAAAAACGCGACGCGTATGAACGACAAGAATAAGGCAGCCAGCGAGAGCAACGCGGTCACACGTAATCGAACGGCGCAATCCGAACAGCATAAGTTCAGGGCTAAGCACCATGCGATGACTCGGACCGAACAGTCCAAAGGACGCCGGACCGCCGAGGAACGCAGCCGCATGCGGCGCGAGCGCAACTCGATGGCTCAGGAGCATGGGCGAAACGCCAGGCAGGAACACACCGCCCGGAGCGAGGGGAACGGCCTCAAGGGCTTGCAAGGCAACGCGTCGGGCATGAACGTACAGCTCTCGAACGAACAGCGCGATCGGATCCGAACGACGGTCATCCATGGCCGCAACGCGCCCCGGGCCGGGAACGTCAATTTTGACGTCACGGTAGGGACGATGATCCCGCACGGCTTCCATGTCGTGCCGGTGCCGGGAACGCTGGTGCAAATCGAGCCGCGGTGGCGCGGCTTCCTTTACTTCGTCTGGATGGATGACGTTGTCATCGTCAATCCGCACAATATGCGGATCGTGGCGGTCGTTCCGGCCTGACGGCCTCAGCCAGCTCCGCAAGGACGAAGCGAGGGCGGCTCCAGGCCGCCCTCGCCGTCGTTCAAGCGCGCACTTCCTGTCGCTGAAAGATCACATAGCCGACGACGAACAGCAGGATGACGCTCGCGATCATGGCGACCGTCTGCGGCCACGCAATTAAGATGCTCTCGCCGATCGGCAACGGCGCGCCCAGTACGGCCCCCTGCATCTGGCTCAGATAGATCGGCCCAAGCGAGCGCGTGGTCGGATCGAGGATGGCCACGACGACTTCGGCGAACAACGTGGTGGGCGACAAGCGTGCAAGGATGTGCTCGGCCTCCGCCGTGCCCGGGGTCGGCAGACCTAGCGAAGCGTAGCGCGGATCGATGGGCATAATGATTTGCGCGGCGGCGCCGGCGAGTACGGGCCAAATGAACGTAATGAACAGCCAAATACCGAGCGTGACTAGCGCGGCGGTCGCAGCGGACCGGAACAAGATAGAGAACAACATCGCAAGCGCGAGCCACACACCGGCGTAGATAATCGTAATCAGCAAAAACAGGAAGGTTCTGCCGATTTCCTCCGCTCCCGGCGGAATCCCGACCAGCAGCAGTCCCAGACCGATCACCAGTAGCCAGAGCGCAAGCAGGCTGATCGCGAGCGTCGCCAGTCCGGCAAGAAATTTGCCGAAAAGCAGCGCGTCGCGGTAGATCGGCTGCGCCAAGATGCGCGAGAGCGTGCGGCGGTTGTATTCGCTATTGACGGCATCGAAGCCAAGTCCGATCGCCATGAGCGGCACCAGGAACGAAATGAAGGACACGAACGAAGGCAGCGGATCGCGCGAGATCGTGAAAAGCCGCAAAAATAGAAATGGATCTTCGGCCGTCGTGTCCTTTATCTGCTGAATGGCCCCATAAAGCGCGGCAAGCGCGACCAGCACGACAAGCCATTCAAGCACCCGCATCCGCACGCTGGTCAGGTGATCTGACAATTCCTTGAGCGTGACCACGCCGAGGCCGGCGAAGGCAGAACCCTCACGCTGCATGACGGGCTCCGTTCTTTGAAGCGACGGCCTGTTCCGCCTTGCGCTCGAAATAGCGGGTGTAGATCGTATCGAGGCTCGGTTCCTGGACCCCGAGGAATTTCAGCCGGCCCTGCATGGCGACCACTTCCGCGGCAGCCTCCGGACGGACATCCCGGTCAGCTTGCAGGCGAAGTTTACCGATGCCGGTTCGTTCGACACCGCTGACGCCGGGGATCAGAGCCAGCCGTTCCGCAAGCCCGGCACCATCGGCCTCAATGTCAACCACGTAGCCGCCACCCAAAATCTCGCGGCCAAGTTCGGCAACGGTGCCCATGAGCGCAATCTTGCCGCCGCTAAACAGCGCGACACGGTCGCAAATGCTCTGTACCCGCTCGAGCATGTGCGAGGACAGCAGCACCGAAACGCCCTCAGCCTTGAAGCCGCGGATAACGCCGAGAAGCTCGGAAGTAGCGTGAGGATCAAGGCCAGTGGTCGGTTCATCGAGAATCGCCACCTGCGCGCCTTTCATCAGAATCTCGGCGAGCCCGAGCCGCTGCCGCATGCCACGCGAGAACGTGGCGACGCGCTTTTCGGCCTGTTCAGCTAGTCCAACGCGGTCCAGAGCGGCGGCAATCTTCTGCTCGCGCTCGGCCTTCTTGAACCCGATGAGGCGCGCCGTGTAGCGCAGATTGTCGGCAGCGGACATCTGGTCGTAAAACCCCACCGTGTCGGGCAGATAGCCGACACGGCGCTTGACCGAAAGCGGCTCACGCGCGGGATCAAACCCGACCACGCGCACTTCACCGCCGGAGATATCGGTGAGGCCGAGCAGCATCAAAATCGTGGTGGTCTTGCCGGCGCCGTTGGGGCCGAGCAAGCCGAAGATTTCGCCACGTCCCACGGAAAACGAAATGTGGTCTACGGCAGCCCTGCCGCCGTAGACCTTCGTCAGATTTTTGGCTTCGATGACCGCCTGCTCGCTCATCGACGGCCGAACCTTGCTACTGCACCGACCATAACAAGCAGCGCGATGCCAATGATTCCCACGCCGGCGATACCCCAGAGTGTCGAGGTCGTTACCGTGACGCGGAAGGTCGTGGATGCAGATTCGCCGCGGGCCGAGGCTCGGATGGTTGTGACATAATCGCCTGCTATCGCCTTCTCGGTCGGCGTGATAAGCGCCTGAACCTCCTTGTTGGCGCCCGGCGCGATGTGTTCGACCGTCTTCGGGTCGAATGTAATTTTCCAGCCGTTCGGCGCCGAGCCGGAAAGCTCGACGCTGTCCGCGGGCGCAGTTCCGTTGTTGGTGACCACAACCGGAACGCTGGTTTCCTTTCCCGCCGAAGCCCGCGTTGAAACGAGTCCCTCGCGGCCGCTGATTTCAAGCCTGGGCTGGCCGCTGATATCCATCGTGAGGTCGGCCGTGGCGGACGCGTCTTCGGCCCCTACCCGCGCCACCACCTTGTAGCTGCCGGCCGCGGCTGTATTTGGCGGGGTAACCTTCAGCTTGACGTTTTTGGTCTGGCCCGGATCAATCGGCACCGCATTCAGTTCCTGGCTGCCGTAGCCTTCGGTGAAGGATGCGTCGAAATACTGCGGCGTTTGCGCCGACAAGCTCACGGTAAGTTTTTTGCCGCTGTCGTTCTTGATTCCGAGTTGAAATTCGAACGACGATTTCGAGTTGCCGCGCAACTCAGGAAGTTGCGGCGTGAGCGTCAGCTTCGCCGGCAAATCCTTTGCCAGCGTGATCGCGATCGGCAGTTGCGCGGTCGTCGTACCGCCAGCCGCTTTGACAGTGAGCGTATGGGTGCCGACGGCGGCGTTTTTCGGTACATCGAGCCGCAGTTCAAGCGAGACGCTGGAATTGGTCGCCGGCATTGCCGCAGCGATCGGCTGCCCCCCGCCCATCAACGTCGCGGTCCAACCGGTCGGAACATCGCCAACTGAGAGCGCCAATCGCTCCGGCGCCAGTGCGTAATTCTGCAATTTCAAATTGACGGTCGACGTCTCACCCGGCCGCACTGTGACGGCCGGATAGTCGCTCATCAGATAAATGCCCTTGATGTCCTTGGGCGCGTCCTCGGCGCTCGCAATGGGCGCAACCAACGCGGCAAAAGCAACCAGAGCCGCGATAAGTGGATATCGCATTGTTGTAGACTCCCCGTGCAGGAAACGGTTCAGTGCCCCCTTCCCACGACGCGCTCAATGAGCACGGGTGAGGAGGGCGCCATTGTCGGCGCAATCGTGACAAAATCATGCAAACGATGGCTGCTTTGGCAAGACCTGCGGTAGAGAGCCGCAGTTTACCGTTAAATTGCGCCGATGGGTCGCAGGTCAGACGTTAGTGCCGGTCTGGTGGCGTTCCGTCGCAGGAGCGGCATCGAAGTGCTGCTGGCTCACCCCGGCGGTCCGTTTTGGACCAAGAAGGACGACGGCGCCTGGACCATCCCGAAAGGAGAGGTCGAGCCAGGCGTCGATCTGCTCACGACGGCACAAAGAGAATTCACCGAGGAGACAAACCTGGTCGCCACCGGCGATTTCATGCCGTTAACGCCGGTCAAGTTGAAAAGCGGCAAGCTTGTACACGCCTTCGCATTCGAGGCGGATTTCGATCTCGCCCAGTTTGCCAGCAATAGCTTTGAAATCGAGTGGCCGCCGAAATCAGGGCGGCGCAAGAGCTTTCCGGAAATCGATCGCGTCGGCTACTTTCCTCTGCCGACCGCGATGATCAAAATCATTGCGTATCAGCTGCCGCTGCTGCGCGAACTCAACGAGCGGCTTCGCTGAGTTCTCGCGGCACGTCCGGGTAATCCACCTCATCGTGCGGCAACACCCACGGCTCGCGGCGCGCTCCCTCGTCCCATTCCTTCCACGCCGGGAGCCTCATATGCGCACTCATATAGTCGCGCGTGGCCGTGCCGACCTCGATCGCATAGGTGTGAAAGCGCGAGACGACCGGCGCATACATGGCATCCGCCGCACCGAAGCTGCCGTAGAGGAACGGACCTCCTTTGCCGTAGCGCGCATGACAGTCGCTCCAGATCGCCTCGATACGGGCGACGTCTGCGGCTACCTCCGCATTAATTTTGCGCGGAATAATCGGCCGCTGGAAATTCATCGGCAATTGTTGACGCAACGACTGAAAACCAGCGTGCATTTCCGCAGCGATTGCGCGCGCGTTGGCGCGCGCAGCCGGCTCTCGGGGCCACAGGCCGGCGTCAGGAAATTTTTCAGCGAGATATTCGAGGATCGCAAGCGAATCCCAGATGTGGGTTTCGCCATCGATGAGAACCGGAACTTTGCCGGCGCCGCTCACCGCCAGTACTCGTTTTTTGAAGTCGGGAGAGTTAAGCGGGATCAACGTCTCTGCAAACGATATCCCAGCGACTTTCATGGCCAGCCATGGCCGGAACGACCATGAGGAATAAGTTTTGTTGCCGATGACAAGATGCAGCGCCATGGAGGTCACTCGCAATTTGCGCTCGGCATCCTCGACCTGGCAGAGGCAAGCAACCGTGCTTACACGATTCCGGTCATGACGGCGACAAAAGAAACAAACAATACGGCCGTCGCGGCAAACAGAACGGCGACCGCGGCCTCGAACCTGGCGTTCGACCTGGAATCCGAGACAAGCGCCGTATCGGGCGCGCCGACAAGCCCAGCAGGCGATTTGGTTGACATCGTCGCTCTTCCCCAGGGGACTCGTCATACCCCCGGAGCCAAGACTCTTCCGACATGGATTGCCGGTTAGTTAACGAAGATCGTGATCAGCCCGCTGATGCGACGGGCGGCATATCGATTTATGGGCCAGGAAACAGCGCCTTTGTTTTGCCAGCGACCCAATAGGCCAAAAGACCGATCCATTCGTGTACAGCCGTATCGGTCTGCGCCAGTCCCTCGCTCAACAAAGGAAACGGCCGCGAAACGTCGACGGGCCCGGACGTGCGCCAATCGACCGGGTAGGCCTCGACCGTAAAATGCGCGGCCCGGAAAGCAGCGATCGCCCGCGGCATGTGGGCGGCGGACGTGACCAAAAGCCAACGCTCACCGGGCTTCGGGTTGGCAATCAGCCTCGAATAGACGGCATTTTCGATGGTATTGCGCGACTGCTCTTCGGCGGTGAGGCGATCGTGATCGACGCCGAGAGCCTGCAATTCGCGCACGGCATACTCCGCCTCGATACCCTCGCTAAAAATGAGCGCGTTGGTGCCGCCACTGTAAATAATGCGCGCATTCGGGTAACGGCGGGCCAACTCCGCCGTCGCCATTATGCGTTCCGCATTGTCATTGAGCGACACCGCACCACGCGCCGCCGAAATGTCCGGGGAA
Organism: Hyphomicrobiales bacterium; assembly: GCA_019075925.1. Classification (GTDB taxonomy): domain Bacteria; phylum Pseudomonadota; class Alphaproteobacteria; order Rhizobiales; family Xanthobacteraceae; genus BOG-931. Next base: position 58,318 of record JAGXAC010000001.1, read on the forward strand.
ATTGCACCGCCCAACACGACGATACCGTCCGGCGGACCGCGCGAAGGATCCCATGGCGGAAAACGCTGTTCGAGAGGCAGTATCAGCGCATTGCCGAGCGGGGAAAGCCCTGCCACCGCGATCAGCACGAGGCTGGTCACGATCAACCAACTGGCGAGCCTGGTAAACCGCGTCAGCAAAAGAATAACGCCGAGCAACCCGATTACGATCAATAGGTTTGACGGCACGGTGAAGAAGGCGAGAATTTTGGAGACAGCAAAGAACATCTGCCACCTATGCGCTCGAGCCGCGCTGGTCGTCGCTCACGATCGTGTCTTCCGCCACGCAGCATACCGGGCCTTCGCCTCGTCGTTCGGCGGGTAGAGCCCGGGAAGTTTCACGCCTTTTTCGACTTCGCCAAACACCCAACTTTCGTACAGCTCGTGTTCGGCGCCCTCCTTCGCGACGAACTCGATCATCGACGGCGGAATAACCACCGCGCCGTCATCGTCAGCCACGATCACGTCCTCAGGAAATATGGCACATCCGCCGCAGGCGACCGGCTGCTGCCAACCCGCGAACGTCAAACCGTTGACGGACGCCGGCGCAGCGACCCCGGCGCACCATACCGGTAGTTGGCTGGTCAACACGCCGGAACGGTCGCGCACCGCGCCATCCGTCACCAACGCGGCAACGTCACGCTTCCTCATGCGGGCACAAAGAATGTCACCGAAAATTCCGGCACTTTGCACGCCCATCGCGTCGGCAATCACGACGGCTCCGGCCGGCATTTCTTCGATGGCCGCCCGCGTCGATATCGGGTTGCCCCAGCTTTCCATAGTCGCGAGGTCTTCACGTACCGGCAGGAAGCGCAAGGTAAAAGCACGGCCGACGACCCGCTCGCCTCCCGATACCAACGGCTTCGGGCCGTTCATCCAGCAACGCCGAATACCCTTGCGCAATAGCATCGTGGTGATGGTTGCGGTCGTGACCTTGCGCAGAATATCGAACAGCGCCTCGCTCATCGTTTATCCCGCCTGACCGTGTCTTTTCTCAGCCAATTGCCGAGCCGCTCGACCGCTTCGCGCACATCTGCGCGCGCGCCGGCATAACATAGCCGTACGAAATTCTTACCCCGTAAAGGATCGAAGTCGACGCCGGGTGTAATCGCCACGCCCGTTTCCTCCAGCAATTGCTTTGTGAACGCCACGCTGTCGTCGGAAAATCGCGATACGTCCACATACAAATAGAACGCGCCATCAGCCGGCAAAAACAAATCCAATCCTATGCGCGGCAATTCTTCCAGCAACATTTGCCGGTTTCCTTCGTAGCCAAGCCGAACGTTCTCCAGTTCGGCCCGCCCGTCGAACGCCGCTTCGGCCGCGATTTGCGACAATGTCGGCACTGAGATCGCCAAATTTTGCTGCAGTCGTTCGATCGCCCGCACCAGGGGCGGCGGCACAACCATCCAGCCGATGCGCCATCCGGTCATGCAGAAGTATTTGGAAAAGGAATTGACGACCACCGTGTCGTCGGAAATGCGCGCTGCCGTTTCCGCGGCAAATGCGTAGTCCAGCCCATGATAAATTTCATCGGAGATGACAACGATGCCAGCGTCCTCGGCGCAACGGACGACATCGGCAAGCGCCGACGCGGTCATCATTGTGCCGCTCGGGTTGTTGGGCGAGGCAAGGATCGCGCCCTTGAGCGGCTTCTCGCGATGATGCGCAAGCAAGGCCTCGCCGGTGATCGACCATCGCGACGCGGCATCGGTTTCTATTCCTACCGGCTGGCCGCCGAGGGCTGAGAGGATGTGGCGATATGGCGGGTAGCCCGGCAGCGGCACCGCCACCCGATCTCCCGCCTCGAAGGCGCCAAGGAAGGCCAGAATGAACCCTGCCGACGAGCCGGTGGTGACGACAATCCGCGCCGGGTCGATATCGAGTCCATGCCACTCGGCGTAGGCGCGCGCGATGCGCCGGCGCAATGACGGGACCCCGAGCGTCTCGGTGTAGCGAAGCGGCGATGTCAGCGCCGCGCGGGCGGCGGCAATCGCAGTCGCTGCCGTGCCCGCCACCGGTTGCCCGACTTCCATATGAATGATGCGGCGGCCCTGTGCCTCGAGCCGAGCCGCGGCGGCGACCACGTCCATGACCATGAATGCAGGCACGGCGCTCCGCGCAGAAGGTTGCAAGAGTTGTTTCGCCCTCTCAAGCATGCCCATTCCTCGGCGTCTCGCTGACCCAACAACGCCGCCCCGGTGCTGCCGTATTCACGAGGTTTTGTAGCGTGTTAGTGGGTCGTCGTTTCGCGACTTCGTGTTGACCCTTGCCGGTTCCGCTCATAGCTTGGCCCTTCGCACCGAGGGACCATTCGATTTGTCCGAGATGATGGCCGCCAAATCTCCTAGCAAGGCGCTTCCGGCGAGACCAGCGTCCCGCATTGTCGCGTTTGCGGTGGCCGCGGCGATTGCGATGCCGAGCGTGCCGGCGCGCGCGCAGACCGGGTCCTCGGCCGGCATCCCGATGATTCGCGACGCGGAAATCGAGCAACTGATGCGCGATTACACGGCGCCGCTTTTGCGTGCCGCCGGGCTGAGCCATCAGAATGTGCAGGTGGTGATCATCAATCAGAACGTGTTCAACGCGTTCGTGATGGATGCGCACCGCATCTTCGTCTTTACCGGAGCGTTGAAGCAATCGACCACGCCGAATCAGCTTATTGGCGTGTTCGCGCACGAAATGGGCCACATCGTCGGCGGCCATCTTTCCAAGATGCGCCAGGAGATGGCCAACGCGCAGACGGTTGCGATCATTGCCATGTTGCTTGGTGTCGGCGCCGTGGCCGCCGGCGCGAAGTCCGGCAATATGGACATGGGCAACGTCGGCGCCGCCGCGCTGAGCGCGCCGCAGTCCGCCATCATTCACTCGCTTCTGGCCTACCAACGCGCGCAAGAGGAGCAAGCCGATCGCGCCGGCGTCCGCTTCCTCACCATGACGCACCAGTCGGCCAAAGGCATGTATGAGACCTTCAAGCGCTTCGCCGATGAGACGATGTTCTCGGCCGCTTATATCGATCCATACGTGCAAAACCATCCGATGCCGGCAGAGCGCATGGCCGCGCTGGCCGAACTCGTGAAAACTCCGTATTGGGACAAGAAAGACCCGCCCGAGCTGCAGTTTCGTCACGACATGATGCGCGCCAAGCTTTTCGGCTTCACCGAGCGAGCCGAATTGGTATTGCGCCGCTATCCGTTATCGAACACCAGCATGCCGGCACGTTATGCGCGCGCCATAGCGACCTATCGCTTCGGCGATCTGCGTTCCGCGATCGCACAGATCGACAGCATGATCGCAGCCATGCCGGACTACCCTTATTTTTATGAGCTTAAGGGTCAGGCGCTTCTTGAGAATGGCCATCCGGCGGAAGCGATCGCACCGCTGCGCCGAGCCGTTCAGCTCGCGCCTACCCCGGCATTGATCCAGATTCTGCTCGGCCAGGCGTTGATCGCCACCAACAATCTGCAGATGACCAAAGAAGCAATACCGTTGCTGCGCGCGGCCGTAGCAAAAGAACCCGAATCCGGCGATGCCTACGAGCAGCTGGGCATGGCGTACGGGCACATCGGTGACCTCGCCGACGCCGATCTGGCGTCCGCCCAAGCCGCCTTTGCACGTGGCGACAACAAGACCGCGCGTGAACTGGCGGCGCGTGCCAAGATGAGATTTCCGGTCGGGTCACCGGGCTGGGTGAGAGCTGACGACATCGTGGCTTTTAACAAGGGCAAGCAAAGTCCCCTTCGTATCGGACAATAAGTGGAAAAGGACCATTGCAATGAAGCTTAGTTCACGCGCGACAGTCGTGGCGCTGACGGCGATATTCCTGGCTTTGCCGGCACTGGCCGCGCGAGCACAGACTTTCTCGGCCGACCAGCGCGAGCAAATTGGCAACATCGTAAAAGACTATCTGCTGGCTCACCCTGAAGTCATGCAGGACGTGATGGCCGAGTTGGAGAAGCGCCAACAGGCGGCCGAAGCCGAGAAGCATCGCAACGCGGTCGCGCAAAACAAGGCGACCTTGTTCAGCTCACCGCATCAGGTTGTTTTGGGCAATCCCCACGGCAACGTCACAATGGTTGAGTTCTTTGACTACAACTGCGGCTACTGCAAGCATGCGTTGCCGGACATGCTCACGCTGATAAAGACAAACCCAAACCTCAAATTCGTTCTTAAAGAATTTCCCGTGCTGGGCGAAGGTTCCGTCGAAGCGGCCCGTGTCGCCGTCGCGGCCCGCATGCAGGACTCGACCGGTAAGAAATATCTTGAATTTCACCAGAAGCTGCTCCGCGGCCGCGGCCCCGCCGACAAGATGCGCGCACTTGCCGTTGCCAAAGACGTGGGCTTCGACATGGCACGTATCGAGAAGGATATGGGCAGCGATGAGGTAAAGAAGACGATCGACGAGGATTTGAAACTTGCCGACGCGCTCGGAGTGAATGGAACACCGAGCTATGTGGTCGGCGATGAGGTCGTCGTCGGCGCCGTTGGCCTCGATGCGTTGCGCGAGAAGCTGAAGGCTGAGCAGAAATAATCGCGGCGCGGAGGCCGTAACCGGCATTCGCGCGCCGACGCGGCTTTTGAGCCGCGGGCCGAGGCTTCCCCTTTACGGGTGGCTTCCCTATAACGGGGCCTCACCCCGCCTCGTGCCGAGGGGCAGCCTGGATCCAGCGCGCGAATGCCGAAAACCGTCTATGTCCTGAACGGACCGAACCTCAATCTGCTCGGTACCCGCGAGCCGGAAATTTACGGACATGCGACGCTCGCCGACGTCGAGAAGCTTTGCCGAGTTACGGCGCGTCAGCACGGAATGTCGGTCGAATTTCGCCAATCGAACCATGAGGGTCAGATCATCGATTGGATTCAAGAAGCGGGGGCCAGGAAGGCGGACGGCCTCATCATCAACCCGGCCGGATACACCCACACGTCGATCGCGATCCTGGATGCGTTACTGGCGTTCAAAGCGCCGATCATTGAAGTGCACATTAGCGACATCAACGCGCGGGAGCCGTTCCGGCGTCATTCTTACGTTTCGCAAGCCGCCCGAGCGGTCATCAGCGGACAAGGCATCGACGGGTATGCGCGCGCCATCGGCGATCTGGCGGCGATGATCGACGCTGAAGTTCGCGCGAAAGTCTGATCGTGCCGCGCAAGCCGGGGAACCACACGATGCCTAAGACGCCCGCGATCGATCACGACGCAATTCGCGATCTGGCGAAGCTGCTTGATGAGACCGGCCTTTCCGAGATCGAGATTGAGCGGGATGGCGTGTCGATACGGGTTGCTCGCAATTTCAGTGCGCCGGCATCGCGGACCCGTTCGTCCGAATCCGTTATTGCGCCGGTGCCCATTACCCTCGCGACGCCGGCCGCCGTCGAACCGTTGCAACATCCCGGGCTGGTCGCTTCACCGATGGTCGGCACCGCTTATCTCGGCCCGTCACCGGGTGCGCGGCCCTTCGTCGAGATCGGCATGCAGGTCAAAGCGGGAGATACCCTGATCATCATCGAAGCGATGAAAACGATGAATCAGGTTCCCGCCCCCCGTTCCGGCAGTGTCACCCAGATCCTGGTCGAAGACGGTCAACCGGTCGAGTACGGCGAACCGCTGATGATTGTCGAGTGACGGCGTGACTTCGCTCCAAAAGCGGCGGCCGCATGTTCGATAAAATTCTGATCGCAAATCGGGGAGAAATCGCTCTGCGCGTGTTACGCGCGTGCAAAGAGCTCGGTATCCCGACGGTGGCCGTTCATTCGACGGCTGACGAGGATGCCATGCATGTTCGGCTCGCCGACGAAAGCGTCTGCATCGGACCGCCGCCCGCCAAAGACAGTTACCTCAACATCCCAGCCTTGCTCGCGGCGTGCGAAATCACCGGCGCCGACGCGGTGCATCCGGGTTACGGATTTCTCGCCGAGAATGCCCGCTTCGCCGAAATTCTTGCCGAACACAATGTGCAGTTCATCGGACCGCGCCCTGATCACATCAGGCTGATGGGCGACAAGATCGCAGCCAAACACACTGCCAGGGAACTCGGTATTCCGACCGTGCCGGGGTCCGACGGCGGGATTGGATCGGACGCCGAAGCGGTGCGATTGGCGCGCGACATCGGCTTTCCGGTCATCCTCAAGGCAGCCGCCGGCGGAGGCGGCCGCGGCATGAAGGTCGTTCGTGCGGAGAGTGAACTCGCAAACGCCCTCGCTACCTGCCGCTCGGAGGCCAAAGCGTCGTTCGGCGACGACACTGTCTATCTCGAGAAATATCTCGAACGCCCCCGGCATATTGAAATTCAGGTTCTCGGCGACGGCAAGGGCCGCGCCATCCATCTCGGCGAACGCGACTGCTCGCTGCAGCGTCGTCATCAGAAAGTCTGGGAAGAGAGCCCCTCGCCCGCTCTCAACGCGGCTACCCGCGACCAGATCTGTGAGACTGTCGCGCGCGCCATGCGCGACATCAAATATCTTGGAGTCGGCACCGTCGAATTCCTCTTTGAGGACGGCAAATTCAATTTTATCGAGATGAATACCCGTATTCAGGTCGAACATCCCGTCACCGAGATGGTCACCGATATTGATCTCGTCGTGGAGCAAATCCGGGTCGCGGGAGGAAATGATCTTTCGCTGGCACAAGGCGATGTGAGCTTTCACGGTCACGCCATTGAATGTCGCATCAATGCGGAAAATCCGGTCTCGTTCCGGGCGTCGCCCGGTAAAATCGTCCACTATCATCCGCCCGGCGGCCTGGGGGTGCGGATCGATTCAGCCGTCTACCACAACTACGTCATCCCGCCATTTTATGATTCGCTGGTCGGCAAGCTCATTGTCCATGGCAAGACGCGCGTCGAATGCCTGATGCGTTTGAAGCGCGCGCTCGACGAGTTCGTGATCGATGGAATTGAAACGACGTTACCGCTGTTCCGCGCATTGGCGCAGGAAGCGGCAATCATCGATGGGGATTATCACATCCACTGGTTGGAAGAATTTCTCGCCCGCGGCGCCGTCGAGCAATAGCGCCTGCCCTCAAACCGGTAGGTTCTGCGCGGCGTCCCGCACTACATTGGCGAGCAACCGGCCCACCATTTCCGGGACATAAGGTTTTGCCACAAACAGCGAGCCGGAAACCCGCAGCCGCGAGTCGAGGTTGTTGACCCGACCGGACGCATAGACCACCGGCAAATCGGGCAGCATCTCGCGTGCCTGTCGTGCCAGCGTAGTGCCGTCGACGCCACCGGGGAGATTGACGTCGGTGAACAGAACGTCGACCGCCCACGATCTAAGAAGCTGCAGCGCATCGGCGGCATTGGTGACGGCGCGCACCGCGAAGCCTTGGTCGGACAGGGATTCCACGACCCACTCGCTGATGAAAAATTCATCCTCGACGAGCAGCACCCGAATTGGACGGAGCTCGTTGGCGGTCGTTTCGATTACGGCGGTTTCCAAGCCGGGCATTGCTGGCCTAATGCGCACGAAGAAAATGCGTTCAAGCTGGCGAAAATCTTAGCGAAAATGTAGTTTACGGGTGGTTAAACTCTCCGACTTTCCCTTGAAAGTATCGGCTACCGGCGATTAAACCGAACCCATGGCCAGCCGTGAATCCGCCCTTGTCGAGATCACCCCGGAAGTGCTGCTAAAGGCTTACGCATGCGGCATCTTTCCGATGGCGGAAAGTGCCGACGACCCCGCTCTCTATTGGATTGAGCCGGAACGACGCGGGATCATTCCCCTGGACCGGTTCCATGTGCCCGAACGCCTCGCCCGCACGGTACGATCCGACCCCTTCACGGTCATGGTCGATCGCAATTTCGATGCGGTGATCGACGGTTGTTCGGAGTCCATGCCCGGGCGTACCCGCACCTGGATCAATGTCCGCATCCGCAATCTCTATCGCAAACTCTATGACCGCGGCGATTGTCACACGGTCGAGGTTTATCGGGGCAACGAACTGGTCGGAGGCCTGTACGGCGTTAGCCTGGGGCGCGCGTTTTTCGGTGAAAGCATGTTTCATCGCGCTCGCGACGCGTCCAAGATCGCACTCGTTCATTTGGTGGCGCGGCTGAAGGTGGGACAGTATCGTCTGCTCGACACGCAATTCGTCACCGAGCATTTGCGCACATTTGGCGCGATCGAAGTGACGCGCCCGGCTTACCACAAACTGCTGGATGCGGCACTGGTGGGCGATGGCGACTTTGCGGCCTTGGCGGTCGATCGACCGATCGGCGGCGCCGCCATCCTGAATCTCCTTTGACGCCGGCGATCCGACGATGTGCGACATACATGCAACCGAAAAGCGCGGCGAGCGGCACCTCTAGCGCGCAGAGGAACTCGGTGGTGCCGCATTCTGTTGGCGAGCGGAAGCCGGTTGCCGAGCGTGCGACGACGACGTACGCGCGGTCGGCGCCGGAGCCGGTGGCGCGACAGGCTCCGCAACTTTGATCGGCGACGCGCAGTCGGTCAGCCACACGTCATAAATCGGGTGTTCGACCGCGTGCAGCCCGGGGCTCGCAGCGAACATCCATCCTGAAAAAATGCGCTTCACCTCGCCCTGAAGCGTCACTTCATCGACTTGTACAAAGGCGTCGGTGTTGGTCGCTTCGGTCGGAGGACGCGTATAGCAAACCCGCGCGGTCACCCGCAGCGCACCGAACTGCACCGTTTCGCCAATCGCCGCATCGAAGGAAATGATGCGCCCGGTGATTTTGTCCAGTCCTGAAAACACCGCGCGCTCGTTCTCTATCTTTTGCGCCGGCATCTCGGTGATTACCGTGTCGTCGGGTTGCGGCGATGTATCCGCTGGCTGTGGCGGCGGCGGATTGGCCGGTTGCACGCCCGGCAGCAACATTCCAGGGCGTGGCGGCGGTGGGCTTGGCAGGTTTTGCGGCTTGATGGCCTGGCTGGGCGCCTGCTTGGGCGCAAGCGAGATCCCTGGCGGAGGCGGCAATGGCTGACTCTGGATGCTCGAGCCAGGCGAAGGCGATGGCAGGGGCGCCGGACCCGGGTATTGAACCGGCGGAGGCTGGGGCGGAAACGCCCGCTCAGGGACGTCCGCTGGTGGCCGCGGCGGCGAATCTCCAAAGATCGCGCCAATCTGCGCGCCTGCGGATCGCGCAACGAGCGCTCCGGCGAGGACGGCCAAAACGGCGGCAATACGGAGCATAAATCCCGGGCGTGCGATGAGGTTGAGCTTCATCGCGTTGGCGGCTCCGTTAACATGCTGAGTGCGGCGAAACTAGGGATTAGCTGCCGCCGGGCGTCCAGGCTTTGTAATCGCCCGTTGCCTTGGGACGGCGACCCTTCGCCAAAGTCGAACCGCTTGGCCGCAGCGCGGCCGGTGTGCCGGTTGGATTGGCCCGGTGCGGCTTCTCCCACGGGCGCGGCTCGGTCTTGTCCTGCGTCGGCGGCACGTCGACGACGTGATGCATCCATCCATGCCAGCTAGGCGGCACTTTCGAAGCCTCCGCCACGCCCCGGTAGATCACCCAGCGTCGTTCAAATCCGAGTGCCGGATCGACCTTGCCGTTCCGCGTGCGGTAATAGCGATTGCCGAATTCGTCCTCGCCGACGAATTCGCCGTAAAGCAGCGTCCAGACTTGGGTGCCGAAAGTTTGGCCGTTCCACCACGTGAAAAGACGCAGCAGGAAAGTTTTCATCGCCATTCTACCTGTCGTGCAATCGACGCCGTTAAGCGCGCGTTGATGCCATTTCGCATGCATCCTGTCCAGGGAACCGCGGGCGGAACTTGTTCGTACGCGAGATCGTTCTTTGGATGAGCTGAATTGGGGCCAAATCCAACACCATGTGGCATACAATAGTCGAGCAGATTCAGAAATGTCTTCGGCGGAACGTTTGCCACGGTCGAACACTGGATTCTGTCGGCTATCCTCCTCGTCGGCGCGGCGATCGCCGCCTTGGTTGTCCACGCGGGCCTCCTCGCGCTGATGCGGCACGCGTTCGGGGAGAAACACCCGTTCTTGCGAACCGTGCTGCGCGTGACCAGGGGACCGACGCGCCTGGCCCTTGTCCTGATCGTCGTTGCCGCAATCCTGCCGGCGACATCATTCACCGACTACGCCGCAGAATTAATCGCGCGCGCCATCGGATTGGCGACCATTTGCCTGCTGGGATGGATCGCGACCACCGCACTGCGAATCGCCGCCGACCTCTATTTGAGGCGCTTTCGCCTCGATGTGGCGGACAATCTTTTGGCACGCAAGCATTTTACGCAGGTGCACGTCTTGTTGCGCGTGCTCGACGTTGTCATCGTACTCGTCACGCTCGGCTTTGCTCTCATGACCTTTGAACCCGTGCGGCAATACGGCGTGACGCTATTCGCCTCCGCCGGCGTTGCCGGCATCGTCGCCGGCCTCGCCGCGCGCCCGGTGCTGACGAACTTCCTCGCCGGGGTTCAACTTGCAGTCGCCCAGCCGATCCGCATCGATGACGCGGTGATCATCGAGAACGAATGGGGCAACGTCGAGGAAATCACCTTCAGCTATGTCGTGGTGCGACTGTGGGACTGGCGGCGCATGGTCGTTCCGCTCAGCTATTTTATTGAAAAGCCGTTTCAAAACTGGACCAGGATCGGCGGCGAACTGATCGGCACCGTGCTTCTTTACGTGGACCACACCGCGCCGGTCGATGCCATCCGCGACAAACTGACCGAGATCGCCAAGCATTCGAAATTGTGGAACGGACAAGTCGTCAACCTGCAGGTCAGCGACTGCAAGGAAACCACCATCGAGCTGCGCGCACTGGTCAGCGCCAACAGCGCATCGGCGGTGTGGGATTTGCGCTGCGAAGTGCGGGAGAACTTGATCGATTTCCTCCAACGCGAACATCCCTACGCGCTGCCGCGACGGCGTTATGAGGCCCTGCCAAGGACCGCCAGGCGATCGAAGGACATTCACCCGCTCCGCGTCGCGCGGAAGAGCTGAGGCGTCACCACCACGGCTTTGGTGCAAAGTGGCCCGCAGCCTGCTCGATCACCGCGCCGAGGCTAAACAGCGTCGTTTCATCGAACGGCCGTCCGATCAATTGCAAGCCGAGCGGCAGGCCTTCGGCATCCAGGCCACTCGGTACCGAAATGCCCGGCAAGCCGGCCATGTTCACCGTCACCGTAAACACGTCGTTGAGATACATCTCGATCGGGTCAGCGCGGCCTTTTTCGCCGATGGCGAAAGCTGCCGAAGGCGCGGTCGGCGTAAGAATGGCGTCGATCCCCGATGCAAAACATGTTTCGAAATCACGCTTGATCAGCGTACGGACTTTTTGCGCCTGCAAGTAGTAGGCTTCGTAATAACCGGCCGACAGCACATAAGTGCCGATCATGATGCGCCGGCGTACCTCCTTGCCGAATCCGGCAGCGCGCGTCTGCTTATACATGTCGGTGACGTCGGCGCCCGGCAGACGCAATCCATAACGCACGCCATCATAGCGGGCGAGATTGGATGACGCCTCCGCGGGGGCGACGATGTAGTAAGCGGGTAAAGCGTATCGTGTGTGCGGAAGAGAAATCTCGATAGTTTCCGCGCCGGCCTCTTTGAGCCATTGCGCTCCACGCTGCCATAATGAGTCGATCTCGGCGGCCATGCCTGGCATCCGATACTCCTTGGGAATACCGATGCGCTTACCTTTTACCGAGGCCCCGATCGCCTGTTCGTAATCAGGCACCGGCAGATCGGCGCAAGTCGTGTCCTTGGGATCCCCTCCGGCCATCGAGCGCAACAGGATTGCGCAATCCCGCACGCTGCGCCCAAACGGGCCGGCCTGATCGAGCGACGATGCGAACGCGACGATACCCCAGCGCGAACAGCGTCCATAGGTCGGCTTTAGCCCAACAATGCCGCAAAAGGCTGCCGGCTGGCGGATCGATCCGCCCGTATCGGTCCCGGTCGCTCCGACACACAGATGAGCGGCGACCGCCGCCGCCGAACCGCCCGAAGAACCGCCGGGCACCAGCTTCGTGTTCGCACCCGCACGTCGCCAGGGCGACACGACCGGCCCAAAAAACGAGGTTTCATTGGACGAGCCCATCGCGAACTCGTCGTTATTGAGTTTACCGAGGAGTACTGCACCGTCGCGCCACAAATTGGCGGTGACGGTCGATTCGTAATCGGGGACGAAGTTATCCAGAATATGCGAGCATGCCGTCGTGCGTATGCCTCTGGTGCAAAACAAATCCTTGATACCGAGCGGCAAGCCTTCCAGCGGACCGGCCTGCCCTTTTGCCAACCGATCGTCGGCTGTGCGCGCCATATCCCGCGCGTGATCGGCCGTTTCCAGCACGAAGGCATTCAGTGCGCGCGCTTTTTCGATTGCCGCGAGATGCGCGTCCGCAAGCTCAAGTGCGGAAAATTCCTTCCTGCGCAGCGCATCACGCGCCTGCGCCAACGTCAGCGAGGTGAGAGCGGTCATCCGTTGGAAGGATCGTCACAGGAAAACAGGTCTTTTTGCGCCGGATCGGGCAAGTTTTTCGTTTTCTTCTCGACCTGGGGCAGCGACGGCTCAATCGGGTCGACAAGCGACGGTGGCTGTTCCACCAGATATCCGTCAGCCGTAATCAGACCCCGCTGCCGCAGATAGGCAAGCCAAAGCCCGTTTTGTTCGCAGGCGAGGCACATTTTTTATTCCACCACTTTCGGAACGAGGAAAAAATGATCTTCCGTTGCCGGAGCGTTTTTCACGATATAGTCGCCGATGCCGCCGTCGTCGACTATATCGACGCGTTTCTTCATCGCCATCGGGGTGACTGAGGTCATCGGTTCGACGTTCTTGACGTCCACTTCGGCCAATTGCTCGACAAACGCCAGCATGGCGTTGAGTTCACCACGGAGGTGTTCGATCTCGTCTTCGGCGACCGCCACCCGCGCCAAATGGGCGACACGGCGGACGGTTTCAGCATCAACAGACATGCGCGACTGCCTTGGGCCGATTGGCAACAAACAATTTAGCAGACCGAAAATTTGCCGCCAACTACCCGATTTTCCTCGTGATTTTCGACCGCCCGGGTCCGGATTGTGCGGGCGGCGCGAGCCGCCTAGTTTCGGGCCATGACAAACACTACCTCACCGGATTGGCGCAAGCCTATTCACGTCATCGGCGGCGGCTTGGCTGGTTCCGAGGCGGCTTGGCAGATGGCGCGTCGCGGCGTGCCGGTTGTCCTGCATGAAATGAGGCCGGTTCGTTCGACCGCCGCCCACAAGACCGGGCAATTCGCCGAGCTGGTATGCTCGAACTCGTTCCGGTCAGATGATGCCGGCGGAAGCGCCATCGGTCTCCTGCATGCCGAAATGCGCCGGCTCGATTCGCTGGTCCTGCGCGCAGCCGACGCCTGTAAGCTGCCGGCAGGCGGGGCTCTGGCCGTGGACCGCGACGGATTTGCCGCAACCGTCACTGCTGCGATCGAAGGTGAACCACTGATCCGTATCGATCGGCAGGAGGTTTCGGCTCTGCCGGCTGAATGGGACAGTGTCATCATTGCCACCGGTCCGCTCACCTCACCGGCGCTCGCCGACACTATCCGTCTGCTGACCGGCGAAGATGCACTCGCTTTTTTTGACGCGATCGCACCTATCGTCCATCGCGACACCGTCGATTTCGGGATCGCCTGGTTTCAATCGCGCTACGACAAGACCGGGCCTGCTGGGTCGGGCGCCGACTACATCAATTGCCCGCTGACGAAGGAGCAATATGAGGCTTTCGTCGATGCGCTCATTGCAGGAGACAAGATAGCGTTCCGCGATTTCGAGACGACGACACCGTATTTCGATGGGTGTTTGCCGATCGAGGTCATGGCGAAACGCGGACGCGAAACACTGCGCCATGGGCCGATGAAACCATTTGGCCTCACCGACGCGCACCGTCCGGACACGAAACCCTACGCCGTCGTGCAGCTTCGCCAGGACAATAAACTTGGCACGCTGTTCAACATGGTTGGATTTCAAACCAAATTGAAACACAGCGAGCAGCTTCGCATCTTCCGCACCATACCGGGCCTCGCCAGTGCCGAATTCGCCCGGCTCGGCGGGCTGCACCGCAACACGTTCCTCAACTCGCCGAAACTTCTCGACCATACGCTGCGGCTCAAGGCTATGCCCCGGCTTCGCTTCGCCGGCCAGATCACCGGTTGCGAAGGCTATGTGGAATCCGCCGCGATCGGCCTCCTTGCCGGGCGCTTTGCCGCCGCCGAGCAATTAGGCGCGCAGCCGGACATTCCGCCGCCGACCACGGCGCATGGCGCCCTGCTCGGGCACATTATCGGCGGCCATCTTGCGACCATCGACGCAGGAACCCGCTCGTTTCAGCCGATGAACGTAAACTTCGGCCTGTTCCCGCCGCTCGCACGCCGGCCCGCGCGCAACGGCCAGAAATCGGCGCTCAGCGCCCGCGCGCAAGCCGACCTCGACCGCTGGATCAGCGGCCGCGGTGCGCAAGCGGCGGAATAAACTGTCTTCGTGCTAGATATTTCGCGAATGGCCGAATTGCCCCAAGAGCTCACCGAACGATGGCGCGGCGACGTCGTGCTCAAGCGCGACGTTTTCTCCACCATCGAGCGCGGCCGCTTCCTCACCGAAGCCGGCGAGGTCAATGCAGTCTTGCGCCGCCTCGACGAGGTGCCTTGGTGGAGCAAGGGATTGGCCCTTCTCCTGTTTCGAAGGGAGCGCATTGCCCTGGCCGTCGTCGGACCTTTGGGCGTTGCACCGCCGCTTCTCTTCAGTGGACACGATGTGCTGGTGCGCGGCTGGATCGACGGACTGCCGCTGCACATTGCCAAGCCCCACGGTGACGGAGGGTATTTCCGCGCCGCCAAGGCCGCTTTGCGCGCCCTTCACCGTCAAGGCATTACCCACAACGATCTCGCCAAAGAACAAAACTGGCTCTATGCCGACGGGCGTCCTTTCCTCACCGATTTCCAGCTCGCCTGGCGTTTCCGCCGGCGCGGATTACTGTTTCGGCTCGCGCGTTACGAGGATCTGCGGCATTTACTCAAGCATAAGCGCCGCTACGCCGAGAGCGCCCTGACCGCTACCGAGCGCCGCATGCTGGCGCGCAAAACCCTGGTCACGCGCCTGTGGATGGCGACCGGAAAGAAGCTTTATTACGCCGTGACGCGCGGCCTCAATTTCACCGACCGGGAAGGCCGCGGAGTTCGTTTCACCAAAGACGCGCCGGCAATCGTCGCACATCTCAAGGCGCATCCGCAGGTGCGTGACGTCGCCATCGTCCCCTTCCCCGACCGGCGCGCCGGGACCGGTCTTTATGCGTTCGTCGAAGGCACCGCGCTGGACGCCGATCTCAACAAATTTCTTGGCGCAAAGGCTCCGGAGCGTTTGCAAGTGGTCGATGCTCTGCCGCGGACCCCGCAAGGCGAAGTTCGCAACGAGATTCTCGAACTGGTGGCGTTGAACCAGCTCGACCTCATCGGCTCCCTGATCAAGACCGACGCCGAGCGCGCTTTGATCGGCCGGATCATCTCCGGCAGGCGAAACCTCCGCGATCGTTTCGCTTTCTGATAGCCTTTTCAGGCGGCGATGCGCGCAGGATGACGTGCCGCCCGCCAAATCAACAATTGTCGCCGCCAGGATGATAACGCCTTCGGCGTCAACGCGCCGCTTCGTTCGAGACGATCGAGTATCGGGCGCACCACGGCGACCGGCAGCAGCGCCGGTATCGCCGCCTGCGGCAGGGCTTTCAGGTGTGGGCTTGCCGCCGCCAGATGCAAGCGCGCCGTCGCCCGCAACTCAGCCGCCGCCCCTTCCAGGCC
Source organism: Hyphomicrobiales bacterium (assembly GCA_019075925.1). Classification (GTDB taxonomy): domain Bacteria; phylum Pseudomonadota; class Alphaproteobacteria; order Rhizobiales; family Xanthobacteraceae; genus BOG-931. Next base: position 74,112 of record JAGXAC010000001.1, read on the forward strand.
GGCCGAAGATCGGCCGGCAAACAGGTCGTGCTGTTGGACTTGATAGCGTTCCAACAAATCAACCGGCAGATAAAGCTGGCCGCGCGCCAGGTGAGTAGGGAGTGCGCCCAATAATCCCGCAATGGCGCGCGCTATGCCGGCCGGCTCGGCCGCATCCGCCGCTTCTGTCGCCGCAGTGATGCGCGCGCCGAGCGAAATGATCGCCGAAGAGGTTTTCCGCGCATAGCTCTCAAGGTCGGAGGTGCTGCGCATCGGTTCTTGATATAGATCGAATCGGCGCGCCTCGATCAGATCGCGCAGCACCGCCAGCGACAATCCATGTCGCGCGATCGTAGCAAGCAACGCTGTCGCGACGGGACTGGCATTCGCTTCGTTGCGGCGTTCGCCGCCGATGACATCGGCCCACCATTGCAAGCGGATTTCGCCGGGCAGCACTTCGCGGGCCACCTCCCGAACGCGCGCAAGCTCGGCATTGAACGCATAGAGCGCGTGCAAAGACCCCCGTACCTCCACCGGCGCGAACAACGAAGCGATGTAGCGGTCCCGATCCGTCGTTCGAACCAGTTCGCCGCAATAGGCGAAGGCGTCCTGCATGGCGGCAAGTCTACCAGCATTAGACCGATATACTGAGATCTAGCGGCGCGCTTTGGCGCGCTTGGGCGGCGCTTTAGATGAAGACGGCGGAGAAGGCGGCGCTTGCGGCGCGGTCGGCGGCGCTTCGACTTCAGTCCCCTCCGGTTCACCGCGCCGAGTGCGCCCGACGCCGAGGTAGATCAGGATCGGCGAAGCGATGAACACGGACGTATAGGTGCCGACCAGCACGACACCGAACATCATCGTCGCCGTAAAGCTGCGGATTGCCTGACCGCCGAACAGCAGTAGGGCAAGCAGCGACAATGACACCGTCAAGTGGGTGACAATCGAGCGCGACAGGGTCGCATTGATCGACGCATTCAAGAGGTCCGGCATCGGCATGCGTTTATAGCGGCGCAGCATCTCGCGAATACGGTCGTAGATCACCACCGTGTCGTTGAGCGAGTAGCCGAGAATAGTGAGGAGCGCCGCGATGCTGGTGAGATCGAAGTCGATGTGCGTCAGCGACATGAACCCGACCGTCAGCACCAAATCGTGCACGTTGGCAATCATGGCCCCGAGAGCGAATTGCCACTCGAACCGGAACCAAAGGTAAATCAGGATTGCCCCGATCGCGAGCACGAGCCCGATGGTTCCGTAGGATAGAAGCTCGGTGGAAACGCTGGGTCCGACGACTTCGACGCGTCGGTATTCGACCTCGCTGCCAAGCGCGTTGCGGACCTTCTGCACCGCTTCCTGCTGCGCCGCGTCGCCGCCCGGCTGCTCCGAAATGCGAATCAACACGTCGTTGGGCGCACCGAACTGCTGGAGTTGAAAATCGCCGAGATGGAGCGCCCCGATGGTGCCGCGCATCTTGGCGAGATCGGCCGGCCCCGCCTTGGTCTGCACCTCCATCAGCGTACCGCCGACGAAATCGATGCCGAAATTCAAGCCGTGATAGAAGTAGAGCAAGATCGCCACGATCGACAGCATCGCCGATATGGGAAAACTGATGCGCCGAAAGCGCATGAAGTCGAAGCGGGTGTCATCAGGGACAATGCGGAGAAGGCGCACGATGGTTCTTTCCGATGGCTAGATCGGCACGGTGCGCGGCCGCCATACCCGCACCCAATAGGCCACGATCAGCCGCGTCAGCGTAAACGCGGTGAACAAGCTGGTCAGGATGCCGATGCCGAGCGTCACGGCGAAGCCGCGCACCGGCCCGGTTCCGATATAGAACAGGACGGCGGCGGCGATGAAAGTCGTAATATTGGAATCGAGGATGGTGGCGAGCGCACGCGAAAAACCGGCGTCGATCGCGCTGATTGCGCTACGGCCGGCGCGTACCTCTTCGCGAATCCGCTCATAGATCAGCACGTTCGAATCCACCGCGATACCCACCGTCAGAACGATACCGGCAATGCCCGGCAACGTCAGCGTCGCGCTGAGCATCGACAGCACACCAAAGATCATCATGACATTGACGGCGACCGCGATATTGGCGAACAGCCCGAATAGCCCGTACGTCACCAGCATAAAGAAGACGACCAGCGCTGCGCCGACATAGGCGGCATGTTCACCGGCGTTGATCGAATCCTGGCCGAGGCCGGGTCCGACGGTGCGTTCCTCAATGACCGCAAGCGGCGCCGGCAACGCGCCGGCACGCAGCAGAATCGAAAGATCATTGGCCTGCTGGACGGTGAAATTGCCGGAAATCTGCCCGGAGCCGCCAAGAATTGGCTCGCGGATCACCGGGGCCGAGATCACCTTGTTGTCAAGCACGATGGCGAACGGCTTGCCGACATTGGCCTGCGTCGCTTCGGCGAACTTGCGGGCCCCGCTTGAATTGAAACGGAAACTGACGATCGGCTCGTTGCTGCGCTGATCGAAACCCGGCTGGGCGTCCACCAGGTCCGCGCCGGATACCAAGACGCGTTTTTCGATCAGGTATTTTTGCCCGCCCTCGCCGTCGAGGATTTCCGAATCTTGCGGTACGTGCGTCGCTTGCGCTTGCTGCACCGTCTCGGAAAGATCGACCATGCGGAAATCGAGCTTGGCGGTCTTGCCGAGGATGGCTTTGAGGCGCGAGGGATCTTGCAGGCCCGGCACCTGCACCAGAATGCGCGACGAGCCCTCCCGCTGAATGGTCGGCTCGACCAGGCCCAATTCGTTGACACGCCGCTCGATGATCTGAATCGATTGATCGACTGCCTGGCGGATACGCTCGGTGATGGCTGCGTCCGAGGGCGTAAGCGTTATCAGGCCGCCGTTGACGTTGATGTCCACGCTGCGTTGCCCCGAACTGCCGAGAATGCCGCTCAGCGGCTGGGACAGTTCGCGGAGTTTGGCGCTTGCGTTATCGACGTCGCTCTCACGCGTAATGCGGACCTCGACGCCGTTGCCGTGAATGGATCGTCCGGTAAACGCGATGCGCGCCTGACGCAGCGTCCGCAACACGTCGTCCGCCAATCCTTGCAGCCGCTCTTTACGAACGGCGGCGGTATCGACTTCCAGGAGGAGGCTCGAACCACCTTGCAGGTCGAGACCAAGCACGATGTGGCGCTGTGCCCAGGAAGGCCATGCGCGCACTGCGTCCTCGGAGAAAAAGTTCGGCAGAGCGAACAGGCACACGACCAGCGCCGTGAGCAAAATACCGGCCGCCTTCCACCGCGTAAAAAACAACATTGATGCGACAGCCCTTGTTACGAACGCGCCGGCGGCTTGAAAATCCGATCAGCTGGTACTCTCGTCTTTCACCGGCTCGCCTTTGGCGCGCACCTCCGACACCATCGAACGCATCTGCCGCACACGCACCCCGTCGGAGACTTCGACCTCGATTTGTTCGTCATCGACCACTTTGGTCACCTTCCCGACCAATCCGCCGTTGGTCACCACGGTGTCGCCGCGGCGCAGCGCCTTGACCATTGCCTGATGCTGCTTCACCCGCTGTTGCTGCGGACGCAACACCAGAAAGTACATGATGACGACGATCAAAATGAGCGGCAGAAGCGAGGTGATCATTCCACCGCTGTCGCCGCCCCCCAAGCCGAACGGCAGGCCTTGCGCGTATGCGGGGGTGATCAGCATAGGTCCTCCGGGTCCACTATGGGACGCGCCGGCCGTGACGATTAAGGGCCGATTTTGCGCGGGAAATCGGCGCGGACTATAGCCGCCGTTGGCTTAATTGCAACGTCGCGGCGCCCCTGCCGGGCGCGCTTGCGGGCGTCGGAACGCCCCGCTACAGCATGAGCCGGAAAGTGGCGTAACCCGGTGTAAACATGACCAAACCCCCTCGACAGCAGGGTCGCAAGGGCGCCCGGCGCGCCGCTGGCCGATCGACATTGGCGACCGCCGGCCGGCATGGCGATGGCGATTTTCTTCGCCGTATTGCCGACGCGCTGGAGCGCCTTGCTCCCGCTGGACCGCCCAAGGCCGACTTTTCCGCCGCCGAGGCCTTCGTCTGGCATCCGGAAGGCGGAAGGCTCGCCGCGGTAACGCACGTAAACCGTGTCGAGATGTCGCTGCTCAAGGGCATCGATCGGGTGCGCGATCTCCTGGTGGAGAACACCGAGCGTTTCGCGCGCGGCCTGCCGGCCAACAATGCGCTCCTGTGGGGCGCACGCGGCATGGGCAAATCGTCACTGGTCAAAGCCGCGCATGCCGCCGTGGGGACCGCACATCGCACCGCCGGACTAAAGCTCATTGAGATTCATCGCGAGGACATCGAATCGCTGCCGGAGTTGATGGAGCTTCTGCGGGAGCGGCGGCAGCGTTTCATCGTGTTCTGCGACGACTTGTCCTTTGACGCGGAAGACACGTCGTACAAGTCGCTTAAAACGATGCTGGAGGGCGGCATCGAGGGCCGCCCGGAGAACGTGATCTTTTATGCGACCTCGAATCGCCGCCATTTGATGGCACGCGACATGGTCGAAAACGAGCGTGCTACCGCAATCAATCCGGGCGAAGCGGTCGAGGAAAAAGTCTCCCTGTCGGATCGCTTCGGGTTATGGCTTGGCTTTCACCGCTGCAGCCAGGACGAATACCTGGCCATGGTCGAGGGCTATGTCGCGCGCTATCGCATTCCGTTTACCGGCGAGGACTTGCGCCGCGAGGCGCTCGAATGGTCGACGACGCGTGGCGCGCGCTCCGGCCGCGTCGCATGGCAATACGTCCAGGATTTGGCCGGACGGCTGGGCGTCAGAACGGACGCCGGCTGACGCCGATGCGGATTACGCGCCTTTGAGATATTGCGCGGGATCGACCGGCGTTGCGCCTTTGCGAATCTCAAAGTGAAGTTGCGGCGACGTGACGTTGCCGGTCTGACCCGACTTCGCGATGACTTGCCCGCGTTTGACCGTGTCGCCCTTCTTGACCAATATTTCGCTGGCATTGGCGTAGGCGGTGACGAAGCCGTCGCTATGGCGAAGCAGCACGAGATTGCCGTAGCCCTTGAGCTCGTTGCCGGCATAGGCAACTACTCCGTCTTCGGCCGCCTTCACCGGCGTGCCTTCCGGCACCGCCAGATTGATGCCGTCGTTCTGCAGGCCACTCGGCTTAGGTCCGAAGCTAGCGATGACGCGACCGCGAACCGGCCACCGGAATGACGGCAGCGCGCCGGCCGGCTCCGCGTTTTTGACCGGGCTTTCCTGACCCTGCGGGGCGACCGGAGCGGCCAGCCGGGCGCTATGCGGAGAATCGGCGGTCGCGAGCGATCCGACCGTGCCTTCGCCCTGCCGCGCGGCGGGCGGTGGCGGCGTTACGGCAGCGACATGAACATCCGGGATGACGACACGTTCGCCGACCCGCACCATGGTGTCGGGCGCAATATTGTTGGCCCTGGCGATCGCCATCACGGACTTGCGGTAGAGGCGCGCAATGCTGTGCAGCGTCTCACCGGGCGCCACGATGTGAACGCTCGAAGACGGCGCCAGCGCCGTCCGTGGCGGACCGACGGGTCCGGGCAGCGGCATCGCAGGCGCCGTTGAAGCGATACGCGTCTGGGGAGCCGAAAGCGCCGCCGCGGAGCCGCGCCGGCGCGGGATCACCAAATGCTCGCCCGGGTGCACGAGCCCGGGGTTGCTGATGTTGTTGGCTTCAAGGATCGCAGCAACCGGCACCCCGTAGCGGCGTGAGATCGTTTCCAGGCTCTCGCCGGGACCAAGCGTGATCGGCGTACCGCCCTCCCAGGTCCAGGTCGGCCGCGGAGGTGTAGGCAACGAGCCGGTGACCTCGGCGCTGCCGGGTTGATAGGAGGCCATGCCATGGCCTCCCCCGGACACGCCGCCGCTCGCCAAACGAGGCAGCGGTTTGCTGTCGACATGGTTCGGGCTCTGTGAGATCGAGCCGGTCACGTCGCCGCGAGGAACGTTGCCATCAGCTGAGCTGAAGTCGGAAAAGCGGCCGGAATCGGTGCACGCGGCAACGCCCAGCCCCATTAACGCAATGGCAACCATTTGCGGCCAGATGGCCGAACCACGCGACGCGCACATGAATAACCCGCCCGCACGCAACCAAAACTACAGGCGAATAAACATCGTTGCGGTAAACAGGCGTTTAAGTAGCCGGGTAACACTCTAAGAATGTCGTAAGGATGCGAATATGGTTACAATTCTCGTGCTTGCCCCGGCAATAGGGGAACGAACCGGACGGCGATCAGATCTTGCCGATCCGAGCCGCCGGACGTCTTTGTCAATTTGACGATCCGCTGAACGCCGTTGCGGGGGCCGACCGGTATGACCATTTTGCCCCCCTCGCCGAGTTGATCGACAAGCATTTGCGGCACGTCTTCAATGGCCGCGGTCACCATGATTCGATCGAATGGACCACGCTCTGGCGCGCCCGCAAGCCCGTCGCCGGCGACAATCATCACATTGGAATAACCGAGCGTCTTGAGCCGCTGGCGCGCGCCGTCCGCGAGTGTCCGATAGCGTTCGACGCTGACCACTTCACGCGCTAGGTGCGACAGAACGGCAGCCTGATAGCCGGACCCGGTGCCGATTTCGAGCACCCGGTGCTCCGGCTCGACGGCAAGCTGTTCGGTCATGTAGGCGACGACGTAAGGCTGGCTGATGGTCTGTCCGCAATCGATCGGCAGCGCTTGATCCGCGTAAGCGCTGTCGCGATGCTCCGGCAAGACGAAATGTTCGCGTGGAACCTCGTCCATGGCGCGCAACACCGACTGATCACTAATGCCGTGCCGGCGCAGCGCCAGCTGAAACTCCATGCGCTCGACGTCGTCTGCATGAATTGCGGCCACAGTGTCGCCCTTCTACCACCGCAAGGCTTGGCGGGTACATGGGTGAACGATACCGGCACGACAATCTCTAGCCGATTCGCGGAACCAAAGACGCCATAGCGGCGTTCACGTACTTGCGCGCCAATTCAAGCGTCCTGTCGCCACGGCAAATGTTGCGCGGAGGGGAAGCGGCGACGTATTGTGCACTTCTTCGCAAAGCACGGTATCTCGCATGTCACCCGAGCAGACCACTGGCGCGCACAAGCGAATCCTCATCGTCGAGGATGAGTTGATGATCCGCATGCTGCTTCAGGACATGTTATCGGACCTCGGTCACACGCTCGCCGGTGAAGCCGGCCGCATCGATGAAGCGGTGGCGCTTGCAAAACAGGGCGAATTTGACGTCGCCATCCTCGACGTCAATCTCAACGGGCAGCCGATCCTGCCGGTGGTCGAAATTCTGGTCGAGCGCGGACTGCCCTTCGTTTTTGCCACCGGCTACGGCCAGCGCGGCGTGCCCGAACCGTACCGGCAGACACCGACCTTGCAAAAGCCCTTCCAGTCGGACGCGCTGGCGCAAGCCATCGAGGCTGCCGCACCGCGGGCCGCTTTTTGAACGCAAACGGGAAATTTTTTAGCCGAACAGTTCGGCGAGCTTCGTCATGTACGGCTCGTCGGTCATGTCGAGCTTGAGCGGCGTCACCGCGATGCAGTGACTTTCGAGCGCGGCAAAGTCGGTACCTTCCGCCGCAGGCACGAAGGTGTGTCGCACATAAGCGATCCAGTAGTAAGGATTGCCGCGACCGTCCTTGCGCTGATCGATTTCGAGCCGCTCCTGCTGCCGCCGCCCCTGCGTGGTCACTAGGATGCGTTTGACCTGATCCGGCGGGCAATCGGGGAAATTCACGTTTATCAGCACGTCGCGCGGTATACCCTCCGCGATGACGCGGCGGATGATGTCGGGCGCAAAGCGCAGGCTCGTTTCCCAGTAGGGCGGCCGGCCGAGACGCGCAGCATAGGCTTGCGACAGCGCCAGGGACGGAATGCCGATCACCGTGCCCTCAACTGCCCCCGCGACGGTGCCGGAATAAATCACGTCCTCGCCGGCGTTGCGGCCGCGATTGACGCCGGCCAGCACCAGGTTGGGCGGGCGATCCTTGATCACGTGCCGCGCGCCCATGATGACGCAGTCGGTGGGCGTGCCTTTGACCGCGAAGCGGCGCTCGCCGACTTCGCGCAACCGCAGCGGGTCGTTAAGCGAGAGTGAGTGCGAGACGCCGGACTGATCGAATTCCGGCGCGATCACCCAGACGTCTTCGGACAGCGCGCGGCCGATCTCGGCGCAGACGTCGAGCCCTTCCGCGTGGATACCGTCGTCGTTGGTGATGAGAATGCGCATCGGGTTGCTTCACCTCCCCCGCTTGCGGGGGAGGGAGCCGTCTGTGCGCGCTGAAGCATGGTTCTCCATCACTGCGCCCGCTCGATGGTCTTCAACCCGCCCATATAGCTCTGCAGCACGTCCGGCACCGCGATCGAGCCGCCCTGCTGTTGATAGGTCTCCATCACCGCGATGAGCGCGCGCCCGACGGCGACGCCGGAGCCGTTGAGGGTGTGGACGTAGCGGACTTGGCGGCCATCTTTATAGCGCGCGTTCATGCGCCGCGCCTGGAACTCGCCGCAGAGCGAGCAGGACGAAA
>JAGXAC010000028.1 GCA_019075925.1 Hyphomicrobiales bacterium
CACCCGCGCGCACCGTGCTGTTCGTCCACGGCGCGACGTATCCGGCGCACACCATATTCGATCTGAAGATCGGCGAGATGTCGTGGATGGATTACATCGCCGCGCGCGGCTACGACGTGTGGCTGTTCGATCTGCGCGGCTATGGCAAATCCACGCGGCCGCCGGAGATGAGCGAACCGCCCGAGGCCAATCCGCCGATCGTGCGCACCGAAACGGCGGTGCGCGACATCGCCGCTGTCGCCGATTTCATTCGCGCGCGGCGCAACATTCCTCGCCTCGTCTTGCTCGGCTGGTCGTGGGGCTCGTTTTCGTCGCCGTCCTACGCCGCCCAGCACCAGGATAAGGTCGAAAGCCTCGTCCTCTACGCTCCGATCTGGATTGGCCAGACTGGCCGGCTCGCGGCTGCCGCACCGGGTACGCGGCTTCCCTCCTATCGCACCGTGACGCGTGAGCAGGCGTGGGCGCGAGCGACCAACGGCCTGTCGGCTGCGCAGATCGCGAGCCAAATTTCGCAAGCCGTCTTCGACGCCTGGGCGGATGCGACCTTCGCCACCGATCCGGACGGCGCCAAGCTCGACCCGCCGGTGATCCGCGCGCCGAACGGCGTGATGGCCGACGTCGCCGAAACCTTCTGGATCGGCAAGGGCTATTACGATCCGGCCAAGATCACGATGCCGGTGTTCATGATTAGCGCCGCCTGGGACCGCGATGTGGCGCCGGCGCTGGCGCGCACGCTGTTGCCGCTCCTGGTCAATTCGTCGAGCAAGCGGCTGGTCGAACTCGACCGCGGCACCCACAACGTGATGATTGAGGACAACCGCTTCGAATTATTCGAGGCGGTGCAGAAATTTTTGGACGAGCGCGCGGCGATTACCGCGGCTCGATCGTAAAAGCGAGGCGCCCTCAGCGCGGCGGCAGCCGCTCGAAGGACGGCAGGCCTTCCGGAATGTGGTGGAATCCCTGCATGTCGATGGTGAAGATCGCCATCTTCGGCTTGCCGTAGAGGCCTGGATCGTCGAGCGTACCGGCTTTCAAGATCGCTGCCGCCAAGCCCGGCCGCCGGGTGACAAGATGGGTGCCGCATTCGGCGCAGAATTCCCGCGTCACGGCATTTTCGATATCGCTGCGCTTGAACTGCTTCGGCGTCCCTTTAGTGTAACGAAAGCCGTCGGGCGGCACGAGCATGAACATGTTCGGCGCGCCGCCGGAGAAATACTGGCATTGGCGACAGTGACATTGGGCTTTGAGCATCGGCTGGCCCTCGGCCACGTAGCGCACCGCCCCGCAATAGCATCCGCCTTCCAGGCTCATGTCGGTCTCCCGGTCTCAAACAATTGACGCGCTCCGATTTAATTGCAGGAATGGACCTCAGCAATGTCAAATAGACTGATGCCTGCCAATTTTGTCCGCTGGTCTGCGCTTTGCCTGCTCGCGTGCGCTTTGCTCGCGCCGGCCGCAAGCGCACAGGCCCCCGCGATCGCGCCGGCACAGGCGGTCACCGCCGAACACGGCATGGTGGTGGCGCAGGAGGCGATTGCCGCGCGCATTGGCGTTGAGACTCTGCAAAAAGGCGGCAACGCTGTCGATGCAGCCGTGGCCACCGGGTTCGCCATGGCCGTGACCTATCCGCGCGCCGGCAATATCGGCGGCGGCGGTTTCATGGTGATCCACCGCGCCGGCGGCGAGGACATCACCATCGACTATCGCGAGACCGCACCGGCCGCGATCAACGCCAAATCCTTTCTCGACGCGCAGGGTAACGCCGACCCGCAGAAGTCGCGCAACAGCGCGCTCGCCATCGGCGTGCCCGGCACAGTCGCCGGCTTGGCGCTGGCGGAGGAAAAATACGGCTCGGGGAAGTTCACGCTCGCCCAACTGATGGCACCGGCGATCGCGCTCGCTCGCGACGGCTTCACGCTCGCCGACGATACCGCGGATGCGCTGCCGCACGATTGGCCGAAGCTCCAGCGCTGGCCGTCGTCGGTCAAGGTGTTCGGCAAAGCCGACGGCACGCCGCTCGCCGAAGGCGACAAGCTGGTGCAGCCGGACCTTGCCGAGACGCTTGCCGCGATCGCCAAGGACGGACCGCGCGCATTCTATCAGGGCCCGGTCGCCGACAAGATCGCCGCGGCCGTACAGGCCGCCGGCGGCGTCATGACGGCGGACGATCTCAAAAATTATCACGCCGTCGAGCGCGTGCCGATTCGCGGCACCTATCGCGGCTACCACATCGTCTCGATGCCGCCGCCCTCCTCCGGCGGCATCGCGCTGGTGGAGATGCTCAATATCCTGGAGGGCTACGATCTCGCGCACGAGCCGCGCGCGCAAGAGCTGTATTTGATGACCGAGGCGATGAAGCGCGCTTATGCCGATCGCGCTTGGTTCCTCGGCGATCCCGACGTGGTGAAAATTCCGATCCCGCGGTTGACCTCGAAAGGCTACGCCGCCGAATGGCGCGCATCCATCAATCCGGCGCATGCGACGGCGGCGGACGACATCCGCGCCGGCGGCGAAGTGCGCGAGGAAGGCCACAACACCACCCATTTCTCCATCATCGACCAATTCGGCAACGCGGTCGCCAACACCTACACGCTTAATTTCAGCTTCGGCGTCGGCCTCGTCGCCGACGGCGCCGGCATTCTCCTCAATAACGAGCTCGACGATTTCGCCGCCAAAGCAAACTCGCCCAATGCCTATGGCCTGCTCGGCGACGAAGCCAACGCGCCCGGTCCGGGCAAACGGCCGCTGTCGTCGATGACGCCGACGATCGTCCTGAAAGACGGCAAGCCGTTCCTGATTACCGGCTCGCCCGGCGGCAGTCTCATCATCAATGCGGTGCTGCAGGTGGTCACGAACGTGATCGACCGCGGCATGGACATCGCAAGCGCGGTGTCGGCGCCGCGCGTGCACAATCAGTGGAAGCCCGACATCGTGTTTGCCGAAACCGGCATAGCCGACGACATCGTGGCGACGCTGCAGGCGCGCGGCGATACCGTTATGGTGCGGCCGCTGCCGACATCGGCCAATTCGATTCTGTCCACGCCGGCGGGTTTCATCGGCGCCGCCGATCCGCGGACCCGCGGCGCGCTGGCGGCTGGGTATTAGGCGCTCTCGTCATTGCGAGGCAAAAGTGCGTTTAGGCACGTCTTCGACGCGTTATGGCGGCGAAGCAATCCATACGAGAGCGAGGATGGATCGCGTCGCGGAGCCTGTCATCGGGCCGGCCACTTCGGGCCGGACGCGTTGGCTCGCAACGACGAACTGACGGGGGGACACGCATGAACGGCGGTGCGCCAATCGCCAATTTGCGAATCGGTCTGATCGGCGCCGGCTTCATCGCCCGATTCCACCTGCAGGCGCTGCAATCGGTGCGGCACGTGACCGTGACCGGCGTCTATAGCCCGACCGCCGCCAACCGCGACGCGCTGGCGAAACAAGCGAATGCGATGGAACTCGGGCCGTGCCGGGCGTTTTCGTCGCTGGAAGCGATGCTGATCTCCGGCGAGGTCGACGCGGTATGGATCTGTGTACCGAATTTCGCCCGGCTCGACACCATGCGGGAAATCCACCGGCTGGTGAAAAGCGGGCGGGCCAAGCTTATCGGCGTCGCTTGCGAAAAGCCGCTCGGCCGTACGCTCGGCGAAGCGCGCGACATGCTGCGGCTCGCCGAAGATGCCAAGCTGCTGCACGGCTACCTGGAGAACCAGGTGTTTTCGAGCGCGGTGCAGCGTGGCAAGGACATCGTCTGGCGGCGCGCCGTACCGGTCTGCGGGCGGCCGTATCTGGCGCGCGCGGCCGAAGAGCACAGCGGACCGCACATGCCGTGGTTCTGGCAGGCGCAGCGCCAGGGCGGCGGCGTCCTCTCCGACATGACCTGCCACAGCGTCGAGGTCGGGCGGTTTCTGCTAAGCAAGCCGGGCGCGCCGCGCACCGATCTGAAACTCATCAGCGCCAGCGCGACCGTCGGCAATCTGAAATGGACCCGGCCGGAATATGTCGCCCGGCTGAAAAGCATGATGGGCGACGAGGTCGACTATGCCAGGCGTCCGGCCGAAGATTTTGCCCGCGGGGCGCTGGTTTTCCGCGACGGCGAAGGCCACGAGGTGATGGTTGAAGCCACCAATTCATGGGCCTATGTCGGCGCCGGCCTGCGCATCCTGATCGAGCTTTTGGGCCCCGAATATTCGATGGAGTTTTCCTCGCTCAATACCGGGCTGAAAGTGTTTCTGTCGCGCGACGTTACGGGGGGACCCGGCGAGGATCTGGTCGAGAAGCAGAATGCCGAACAGGGGCTGATGCCGGTCGTCGAGAACGAGGCCGACATCTACGGCTACATCGGCGAGGACCGGCACATGGTCGAGGCGTTCCGCCATCGCCGCATGCCGATCGAGACGTTCCATGACGGTGCCATCGTCGCCGAGATGCTGATGGCGCTTTATCGCTCGGCCGAAATCGGCCAGGTGGTGAAGCTGCCATCGCCGGAGCTTGAGACTTACGTACCGCCGGTCGCGCGGTCCTGAATGGCGGCACCAGCACGACCCGGAAAAACGGATGCCGCTGTCAGCATGATTCGATTCGAACTGACCGGAATCTAATGCAGGCCGGCCACGCTCGGCCGGATCAGGGCGCGGCGATCCTTGACCACGCCAATCACCACGCCGAGCCGCTTGATCGTCGCGATCACCCGTCCATCGAGCGCCATATCGCAATTCATGTGAGTCGGCGCGATGAAGAATTCGGCATGGGTCCAGTCGCGCGTCCACTGCAGCCGCTTATCGGCTTCCTTTTCAAACGGCAGCCGCTCGCCGCAGACACCGACCAGATAGCGGCGCGACCGGCGCGGCCCGGTATCCGTGCGATCGAGGAAATGTTCGAGGTCCGACACCGCTTCCGGCATGATATTGACCCAGTAATCCGTAGCGTAGCGACGCGATGCGCCGGCCAGACCGCCGACCAGCGGATTGAAGTACAGATATTCGTCCGGATGCAGGCGATAAAGCGTCGCCGCGTCGAAAGCGAGACCAAACAGCACGAGCGCCGCCGCGCTCATCGCAACCGGAACGCTGATCGTGGCCAGCCGATCGAGCAGACGATCAAGCCCGAGCCCCGCCAGGACCGCAAGCGGCGGCACGGCGAAGAGGAAATGCCGCATGCCGGTATCGGCCGGTCCATCAGCTACCACCTGGCACAACAGCGGGAAAAGCGCACAAAAGGCGACGAAGGCGGTTTCCCTGCGCCAGCCGTCGTTGCGCCTCGCGCCGGAAATTTGCTGAACGCGCTGCGGCAGCATGGCAAAAACAAGCGCCAGCGCCGCTCCAACGAGAAGCAGCAGCGTGAGCTTGATCGCAAAATAGATCGGAACGTAGGAACGCGGCACATCACCCATGTGATAGACGTGGCCGTCGAGGATGGTCCGGATCGGATAATTGAATTCCGCGAACGCGGTGAGCGCACGCAGCGGATTAAGCGGCGCCAGCGCCGCCCACGGCCACGTCGCGATCATGATCGCGTAGGCGATGATAACAGCCGGGATCAGGCGGAGCGCGGAGCGCCAGCCGAAGTTCAGCCCCTCGCGCCAATTCATGTCGCGGCCGACCGGCGCCTGCATGGCGATGGCAAACACTCCGAAAACTCCAAGGAAGACGCCAAGGACGCGAATACCGAGGGCGCAGCCGCAAAGAACACCGAACATCGCGACCAGATGCCAGCGTGGACGCGGCAATTGCCGCGCAATCAACAGCAGTAAATAAGTTGCGCCCATCATGGCAGCGGCAAACGGGATGTCCTTGGTGTGGTTGAACATCGGGCCGTACCAGATGCCGCACACCGAAAGCATCGCAGCCGCCAATAATCCGGCGCGAGGACCGGAGATCGTACGCGCCGTCGCCCACGCCGCACCGATTCCGCCGATACCGGTCAGCGCCGTCAGCAAATGCCGCACGGCATAAGGATCAAGCGGCAATAATTTCTCCACGCCGACCGCGATGATGTCGAACAGACCGCCGTAAAGATAAAGGTCTCGGTAGTGAAACAGCGACTGATCGACAAAGCCGCTGCCGTAATAGGCGATGATCATTTCGCCGTAACGCTGCTGCACCTCCTCATCGTTGGAGATGGCGTAGTCGCGAAAGGTCCATGCCGCCAAAACAAACAGCACGGCGAATAGAAGCGCCGCCGCCACGTCGTAAGCGTCGAAGCGTGACGGCAGGCGCCAGCCAGGTTTTTGTTTGGCTCCGACCGTCGACCGGTTCAAGCTTGTAGATGCGTCCGTGCGCACGCCCGGCCTGCTTCCCCCCGACACCGGCCCTGTCGCCGGACAACCACTCGCGCCGTCCCCGCCGCGGCACCAAAACCAATTATCAAATCGGGACTTAGCTGAAAAGCCGCATCGCGGCGACTGCGTCAATGTGCAGGCGATCAGCCAGCGGCTTTTAAGCCGAGCAGCTTGATCGCGTTGTTTTTGAGGATCAGCGGACGCACCTCAGGCTTGATGTCGAGACTCTCGAAATCGGCAAGCCAGCGGTCCGGCTTGATGACGGGCCAATCGGAGCCAAACAGCATTTTATGCTTGAGCAGGCTATTCGCGTATCTGACCAGAATCGGCGGAAAGTACTTCGGCGACCAGCCGGAAAGATCGATGTAGACGTTGGGTTTGTGTTGCGCGACCGACAGCGCTTCTTCCTGCCACGGGAAGGACGGATGCGCGAGGATGATCGGCATGTCAGGGAAATCGACGGCAACGTCGTCGATATACATCGGATTGGAGTATTTCAGCCGAATGCCGGCGCCACCCGGCATGCCGGAGCCGACGCCGGTCTGCCCGGTGTGAAACAGCGCCGGCAGATTGGCTTCGGCAATCGCCTCGTAGAGCACGTAAGCGCTGCGATCGTTCGGATAGAAGCCCTGCATGGATGGATGAAACTTGAAGCCGCGGACGCCGAAGTCGCGAATAAGGCGGCGTGCCTCGCGGGCGCCCGCTTTTCCTTTGGCCGGATCGATGCTGGCAAACGGAAGCAGCACGTCGCTATTGGCGGCGGCTTTCTCGGCGACTTCTTCGTTTGAATAACGGCGATAGCCGGTTTCGCGCTCGGCATCGACCGGAAAGATCACGGCACCGATCTTGCGCGCCCGATAATAAGCAGCGGTTTCCTCGACGGTTGGGCGATTGTTGGGCTGTTTGAAGTAGATCGCCATCTGGGCTTGCAACTCGTCATAGCCGTCGTCCGGATGGGTTCCGCACGGCTCCTCGGCGTGGGTATGGACATCGATCGCCACCAACTCATCGACGTTCACGACAATCTCCCCGAATTTTGGTTTTAGGTCGGACCCAAACAAATCTAGAGCATATCGACGCCGAGCCGTACAGCGGGACATTGCCCACGGCGACGTGCGGCCGCGGCGCGTTCGCTTGCCGGCGTATCGGCGGCTCGCTAAGGTTGCTGACAATCAAACAAATAGCGCGGGGACGAGTCGTCATGTTGGAGGTGCATCTCGATCCGGCCACCATCAATAGCCGCAAGGTGTTGGCAGGACTGGAACTGCTCGGTGTGCCCTACAAGATCAATCACGTGAATTATTTCGCCGGCGCGCACAAACAGCCGCCCTATACCGATCTCAATCCGAACGGCGTGCTGCCGGCGGCCAAGGACGGCGACTTCACGCTCTGGGAATCCGACGCGATCCTCCAATACGCCGCTGACATGAGCGGCACCGACAAGTACTACCCGAAGGATCTGAAAAAACGCGTCGACATTAACCGCTGGCTGCTTTGGGAAGCCGCGCATTGGCAGCCGAGCTGCTACGTATTTTTCATCGAGAACGCCATCAAGCCGTTGTTGAAGGCGCCCACCGACCAGGCCCTTCTGGAAAAGGAAACGCCGAACTGGCGGCGGCTCGCCGGCGTGCTCGATGCGCGGCTGGCAAAATCGAAATGGGTCGCTGGCGATAGCGTGACCATAGCCGACATTGCGGTCGCGGCGCCGATGCACGTACACGACAAGCAGCGCCTGCCGCTGCAAGATTTCCCGAATATTCGGCGCTGGATCGCGGAGGTGGAAAAGCTGCCATGCTGGGTGAAGACGCAGGGTCCGGTCGACGCGGCGACCTCGCCGCACTGAACCGTCGGATCACATGACAGCACAGGCAACAGCGCCGGCCGACGTCCAATCGACTTTCCGCTACACCCGCGACACTGGCGTCACGCCGGAGGTTTATTTTTACGAACCGCCGCCCGGGACGAAATGGCGCGAGTCGGGCGACGACCCGCATGAAATGACCGTGCACGACGGTCGGGATCGGGCGACGTCCTTCACGCTCGACCGCGAAGGCTTTGCCTTCCGCAGCTTCCATTCGCCATTCGCGGAATGGGACGACGACGATGCGATTCGCGCGAAACTCTACGCGACCGTCGAGCAATTCGTCCAAAACGAGGTCGGCGCCAAGCGCGTGGTGATTTTCGACCATACCATCCGCAGCCAGGCAAATCTGGCGCAGAACCGATCCGAGCGTTCGACCTCGCGGCGCGCACCGGTGATGAACGTGCATTGCGACTACACGCCGATTTCCGGGCCGCTGCGTGTGCGCCAGCTATTACCGAAGCAAGCCGACGAATTGTTGAAGCGGCGCGTAGCGTTCTACAATTTCTGGAAGCCGCTCCGGCGCCCGGTCGAAGAGCGGCCGCTGGCGATGTGCGACGTCACCTCGTCGAATGAACAAGATTTTATCGTCATGAAACTGCGTTACCGCGACCGCGACGGCGAGATTTTTGTAATGCGTCACTCGCCAAACCATAAATGGTGGTATTTCCCACGGATGACGCCCGACCACGCGATCATGCTCAAGACCTACGATTCGATGACCGACGGGCGCGCCCGTTTTATCGGTCACAGCGCGTTCGAGGACCCGAATACGCCGCCGAACGCACCGATGCGCGAGAGCATCGAAATCCGCACCATTGCGTTCTTCTAACCGTCGGCTTGACTACGCGCGCAGCGCGGCAAGCACGTCGTCCGGCCGTTCGCTCATCAGCATGTGGCCGGCGCCGTCGATCAGCGCAAGCCGGCAATTCGGGATGGCGGCGGCAACCGCTTTGGCGCTTCGCGCCGGCGTCATCAAATCGCGGCTGCCGACCACCACGGTCGCCGGGACGCGGACCTGGGCCGCCGCGGCGAGCGCGTCGGCGTAATCGTTGCAGGCCGACAGATCGGCGAAGATGACGCCCGGACCCGAGCGCTCGAGCAGGCGCTCGCCGTCGCCGAGCATCCACAAGCCGGGCATCTGGCTGCCGCCCATGGACGCGCGGTAGCCGTGACCCCAAAGGTCGATCATGTCGACGGCCGCGTGGTCGTTGGCTTTTGCGGCATTGAGCAAATCGTCCGACACTCGCATCGGCGCGGCGGTCGCGATCAACGCAATAGCGGTCACTTTGCCGGGATGACGCGCCGCGGTTTCGAGCGCAATCAGCGAGCCCATCGAATGGCCGACCAACCGCGCCTTGCCGGCGCCGGCCGCCTCGATCAGCGCCGCTGTCCAGTCGGCGAGCGCGGCGATCGAGGCGAGCGGCGCTCCGCCCGAGCGGCCGTGACCAGGAAGATCGGGCGCCAGCACCGAATGGCCGTGATGGGCAAAGGCGCGCGCCAGTAACGCCCACACCGAGTGGTCCATGCCGGCCCCATGCAGAAACACTATTGCCGGCAAGCCGGCATCGAAATCGCGGCCGCCGGTGCCAATGAAGACTTCGTTGCCGTCAACGAGCAGGCGCATTGCCTCTCCGCAAATAATTCACCGTCATCGCGAGGAGCCAACCGGTCCGGCCCGAAGTGGCCGGCCCGATGACAGGCTCCGCGACGAAGCAATCCAAGTCCGTGGCGAAGAACTGGATTGCTTTGCACCGCTCGCAATGACGACAGGTCTCAAGGAGCGTCATTTAAGTTTTCTGCGAGGCGCGCAGCGCCTGCCCCAAATCCTCGATGATGTCGGTTGCCGCTTCGAGCCCGACTGAAATGCGGATCAGTTCCTCGCCGACGCCGGCGGCGGCAAGCGCAGCCGCGTCCATCTGCTGATGCGTCGTGCTCGCCGGATGGATGACCAAGGTCTTGGCGTCGCCGACATTGGCGAGATGGCTCGCCAGCCGTACCGCCTCGATGAATTTCTTGCCGGCCGCGCGCCCGCCCTTGATGCCGAATGAAACGATCGAGCCCGCGCCTTTCGGCAGCAGTTTCTGCGCCAGCGCATGATCGGGATGGCTTTCCAGCGACGGATGCAGCACCCAGTCCACCGCCGCATTCTTGCGCAGGAAGATGAGCACCCCCGCCGTGTTTTCCATGTGCCGCTCCATGCGCAGCGGCAGCGTCTCGACGCCCTGCAACAGATGGAACGCATTGGTGGGCGACAGGCAGGCGCCGAAATCGCGCAAGCCTTCGGCGCGCGCCCGCATGATGAAGGCGGCGGGGCCGAATTCCTCGGCGAAGACGATGCCGTGATAGCCCGCATACGGCTCGGTGAGCGTCGGAAATTTCCCGGCTGCGAGCCAGTCGAAGCGGCCGCCGTCGACAACCACGCCACCGATGGCGACGCCATGTCCGCCGAGCCATTTGGTGACGGAGTGCATGACAATGTCGGCGCCGAGCGAGAGCGGCCGGCAGAGATACGGCGTGGCGAAGGTGTTGTCGACGAGGAGCGGGATGCCCGCCGCGTGCGCGATATCGGCTACCGCCGGGATGTCGAGCACTTCCAGGCCGGGATTGCCGAGCGTCTCGGCAATCACCAGCCGCGTGTTCGGCGCAATTGCGGCGCGCAAGGCGTCGTGGTCGCGCGGCTTGACGAAGGTGGTATTGATGCCGAAGCGCGGCAGCGTGTGGGTCAGCAGGTTGATGGTGCCGCCGTAGAGCGAGGCCGACGCGACGATGTGATCGCCGGCGCCTGCGAGCGTGGCGATGGCGAGATGCATCGCCGCCATCCCGCTGGCGGTGCAAACCGCGCCGACGCCGCCTTCCAGTGCGGCGAGCCGTTCCTCCAGCACCGCGTTGGTCGGGTTGGAAATGCGCGTGTAGATATGGCCGGCGCGTTCGAGATTGAACAGGCCGGCGGCGTGATCGGCGTCGTCGAATACATACGAGGTGGTTTGATAGATCGGCACCGCCCGCGAGCGCGTCTGCGGATCCGGATGCTGTCCGGCATGCAGGCTCAGGGTTTCGAAGGCGGGGGGTTTCGGGGCGGGCATGTCTTAGCGGCCGTGCGATCCGGCAGTCCGTTTGGGTTTCGAGCGATGGGCCGGCGGCGCCGGAGCCATCGGATGTCGACGATACGTGATCCCTCGCCGATTTCCTCTGCCGATCTCCGTCTCGGGCGCGGCGGGCGGTGGCAACGTTGCTGTCTTTTGATCGGGCTTTGCGTTTCGGCGGTCCATCACGCTGACGACGAACAGCCCGACGATCGCCACCGGCAGACCGATCAGAATGAGCCCAACGACGGCACCTACAGCCAATTTCAACACCGGGAAGCTTCGCCTTCTTGCCACCGCGCGTAAACGGATGTCGCGTCGTGCGAAGCCCCGTTTGCACAGAGCCCTTAGCATGGAGTTCCGGCAGTGGATATCGCGCTCTAGCGCCTTTAGGCTCTACCGGCCGGCGTATTATCGTCTGTCCGGCTTTTCCTGCCGTTTCGGCTCGGTCCGCTCAAAACGATGTGTACGGGCGGCCGCGACCGGGTTACCACCAAGACCTGACAAACGGCCGTTCACCGCGAGTGAGGCGGAAGGCGAAAAATGCTCGGTTGGTTCCAGGCGCTGATGCCGCGCGAGGAGCGGTTTTTCCCACTGTTTCGGAAGCATGCCACCATCGTCGTGGCCGGCGCCGAGGCGTTGCGCGGGCTGCTGCGCGGGGGCGACAACATTGAAGCCTGCTGCAGGGATGTGTTCCAGCGCGAGGCCGAAGCCGACGAGGTGACGCGCGAAGTCCTGGTCGCCGTCCGCCGCACCTTCATCACGCCGTTCGATCGCACCGACATTCAGGACCTGATCACGTCGATGGACGATGCGATCGATCAGATGAACAAGACCGCCAAGACCATCGTGACGTTCGAGGTGCGCCAATTCGAGCCCTGCATGCAGCAGATGAGCGAGATTATCGTGCAATCGGCGCAGCTGGTCCTGGAAGCCGTGCCGCTTCTCGGCAGCATCGGCACCAACGCCGGCCGCCTTAACACGCTGACGGCCAAGATCATCAATGTCGAGGAACAGGCGGACGAAATCTACAATCGGGGACTGAAGGAACTGTTCCTCGCCAGCCGGCAAGGCAACGCCATGAGCTTCGTCGTCGGCTCGCAGCTCTACGACCACCTCGAAAAAGTCGTCGACCGCTTTGAGGATGTGGCGAACGAGATCAGTTCGCTCGTCGTCGATCAGCTTTGAGATCGCCGGCCGATGTCGTCGATCCTCAGTCTGCCCGCCTTGATCGCTTTGATCGCCGCGGCGCTGGCGTTCGACTTCCTCAACGGCCTGCACGACACCGCGAACTCGATTGCGACGCTGGTGTCCACGCGCATGCTGCGGCCTCGCTACGCCGTGATCTGGGCGGCGTTTTTCAATTTCATCGCGTTCCTGGTGTTCGGGGTTCACGTGGCGCGAACGGTCGGCGTCGGCATCGTCTCGGCCGAGACGATAGACGCGCAGGTGATTTTCGGCGCGCTCACCGGCGCAATCCTGTGGAATCTCGTCACCTGGTGGGCGGGCATACCGTCCAGCAGTTCGCATGCACTGATCGGCGGGCTGGTCGGCGCAGGCGTAACGAAAGCAGGCTTCGGCGCCATCGTCTGGGGCGGCCTGTTCACCACCGGCGCGTTCATCGTGCTGTCGCCGCTGCTCGGCTTCTTCTTTGCTCTGGCGTTGGTCCTCACCGTTTCATGGGCGTTTGCACGGGCGAACCCGCGCGCGGTCGAGCCGGTCTTCCAATGGCTGCAGTTCGGCGCCGCCTCGCTGATCTCGCTCGGGCATGGCGGCAACGACGCCCAGAAGACAATGGGCATTATCGCGGTGCTGTTGTTTTCGCAGGGCAAGCTCGGCACCGAGTTTTACGTGCCGTTCTGGGTCGTCATCGCGTGTCAGGCCGCGATCGGGCTCGGCACGCTGATCGGCGGCTGGCGAATCGTCCGCACGGTGGGATCGAAAATAACCCGGATGACGCCGGTGCAGGGCTGCTGCGCATCGGCCGGCGGCGCCATCATGCTGTTCACGGCGACTTTTCTCGGGATACCCGTTTCCACCACTCACACCGTGACGGGATCGATCATCGGTGTCGGCGCCGCGCGCAAGGTCTCTGCGGTCCGCTGGAACATCGCGGCCAACATCGTGATCGCCTGGATCGTCACGCTGCCGGCTTCCGCGGCGATGGCGGCGCTGTGCTATGCGCTGGTCAGGTTGTTTGCACACCCATGAACGGCGGAATGCGGCGAGGCATCGCAGCCGTCTCGATTTGAACGTGGCTGAATTGGAGCGGGCGAAGGGATTCGAACCCTCGACCCCAACCTTGGCAAGGTTGTGCTCTACCCCTGAGCTACACCCGCATCCGTCATAGGCTAGTGCAACGGCCCGTAAGCCGCGCGGCAACCTATGCCAAAGACCTAAACGCTTTGCAACCGGCCGCCGGGGCCCTATGAAGCCGCTCAATCGTCCCGCCGGCAGTTCAACAGGACCCTTGTCTTGCCTCGTCCTTGCCGCATGATCGTTGCGGAAAACCGGTCTCCCCGGTTGCGGACCGCCCGCTGATGCCCGCCTCGCCGGACGAAATTTTCGCTTATTTGGACAGTCTCGGCATCGCCCACAAGACCGTGGCCCATCCGCCGGTGTTCACGGTCGAGGAAGCGCGCATGTTGCGCGGCAAGCTCGCCGGCGGCCACACCAAGAACCTGTTCCTGCGCGACAAGAAGGGCACGCTGTTCCTGGTGGTGGCGGCCGAAGATGCAACCATCGAGCTCAAATCGCTGCACCGGCTGTTGGGCGCGACGGGGCGTTTCTCATTCGGTGCGGCGGAACTTCTGCGCGAGACGCTTGGCGTCGAGCCCGGTTCGGTGACGCCGTTTGCGGCGATCAACGACAAGGCCGGCCGGGTCAACGTGGTCCTCGACGCGGCCATGATGGCCAACGAGATTCTGAATTTCCATCCGCTGACCAATACGAGAACGACGACGATTTCCCGCAGCGGCCTGCTCACGTTCCTCGAAGCCACCGGCCACCCACCCCGAATCGCGCCGGTCGCCGCCTAGCCGGCCCGGCACGAGCCGATTGCATTCGGACCGCGTATGCCCATTTAATGGGGCGAACCGGCCAATTGCGGTCCGGTCGATCCAAAACGGAAGGCGTATCAGGGAGATGTTGCAGCAAACCCAACCTGCCGCAGCGGAGGCGTTGGTCAAGGAGACGACCACGCAGACCTTCGTCAATGACGTCATTGAGGAATCGAAGCGGCAGCCGGTATTGATCGATTTCTGGGCGCCGTGGTGCGGCCCCTGCAAGCAGCTCACGCCGATCCTGGAAAAGACCGTTCGCGCCGCCAAGGGCAAGGTGAGGCTCGTCAAGATGAATATCGACGAGCACCCGCAAATTCCCGGCCAGATGGGCATCCAGTCGATCCCGGCGGTGATCGCCTTCGTCAACGGCCAGCCGGCCGATGGCTTTATGGGCGCGCTGCCGGAGAGTCAGGTCATCGCGTTCCTCGAACGCCTCACCAAGGGCAGCATTGGCGGCGAGACCAAGGATATGCTCAACGCCGCCGAGGCAGCATTGGACGCCGGCGATGCGGCCGGCGCGGCCGAGCTTTACGCGCAGCTTCTCGCCGAGGACAACACCAACGTGGCGGCGCTCGCCGGATTGGCGCGCGCCCATGTCGAGGCCGGCGCGCTCGAACGGGCGCGGCAGACGCTGGCAATGGTCCCGGAAGGAAAGCGCAACGATTCCGCGGTCGTCGCGGCCCAGGCGGCGTTACAGCTCACCGAACAGGCGAAAGCGGTAGGCCCGCTCGCCGAGCTGGAACAGAAAGTCGCGGCCAATCCGGGCGACCATCAGGCACGCTTCGACCTCGCGCTGGCGCTCAACAGCAAGGGCCGGCGGCGTGATGCCCTTGAACAACTCGTAACGATCGTCAAGCGCGACCGCAAATGGAACGACGACGGCGCCCGCAAGCAGCTGGTGCAGTTTTTCGATGCGTGGGGTGCAACCGACGAAGCCACGATCGAAGGCCGCAAACAGCTGTCCTCGATCCTGTTTGCGTAGGCGGCATGTCCATTAATGCGATCTACAAAGGACCTGGCGACCTCCCGGCCGTGATCGCTGTTTTTCCGCTGCCGGGCGCGTTACTGCTGCCGCGCGGACAAATGCCGCTCAACATTTTCGAGCCGCGCTATCTGGCGATGATTGACGACGCGATGCGCTCGGGTAACCGCGTAATCGGGATGATCCAGCCCGATCCGGTCCATCCCGGATCCGATCCGAACAAGCCGAATCTATTTCAGGTCGGCTGTGTCGGACGTATCACCCAACTCGCCGAAAGCGGCAACGGCCGTTATCTGATCCAGCTCACCGGCATTTCACGCTACCGCGTCGAGCAGGAGCTGGCTATCGGCACTCCATACCGGCAATGCCGCGTGACTTATGTGCCATTTATCGATGATTTCACCGCGCGCAAAGGCGAGGACGAGGTCGATCGCAAGACGCTGCTGCGGACGCTTGCTGAATTTCTCAAGGTCAACAATCTCAAGGCTGACTGGGATGGAATCGAAAACGCCCCGAACGAAGCCTTGGTCAATGCACTGGCTATGATGTCGCCCTATGGCACCGCCGAGAAGCAGGCGCTGCTCGAAGCGCCGGATCTGAAGAGCCGCGCCGAGATTCTGGTCGCCGCCACCGAGATCGAATTGGCCAAAGGTCAAAGCGGCGAGACGCCGCTGCAGTGATCACGCGGCCGGATTTGTGCTAAACGAAACCGGTCCGGAGACCGTCAGGAAACCCAGCATGTCCTCCGATCATCCCGCCGACACCGTCGACCCCAAGCTCCTGGAAATCCTGGTCTGTCCGTTGACCAAGACCCCGCTTGAATATGACGCCGCCAAGCAGGAATTAATCTCGCGCGCGGCCAAGCTTGCTTATCCGATCCGCGACGGCATCCCGATCATGCTGCCGGAGGAAGCGCGGCGGCTCGATTAGTTCTCGCGCTCGTCATGCCCGGCCTGGGGCCGGGCATCGCTGTTTTCGGGCATCCGCAGCCCAAGACATGGATGGCCGGGACGAGTCCGGCCATGACGCAACGAGGGAAAAACGCAAATGATCAAGATCTGGGGCCGCAATACATCGTCGAACGTGCAGAAGGTGATGTGGGCGATCGGCGAGATCGGCCTGCCGCACGAGCGTATCGATATCGGCGGGCCGTTCGGCGGCAATCGCGAGGCCGCCTATCTTGCCCTCAATCCGAACGGGCTGGTCCCGACGCTGCAGGAAGACGACGGCTTTCTGCTTTGGGAATCCAACACGATTGTGCGCTACCTCGCCGCCAAGCATCGCGCCGCCGCGCTCGAACCGGCCGATCTGCGGGCACGCGGACGCGCCAGCGCCTGGATGGATTGGCAACTCAGCGTTTTGGGGCCGGCGATCTTCCAGTGCTTCTGGGGCCTGATCCGGACGCCGCCCGAAAAGCGCGACCATGCGGCGATCGAAGACTCGAAAAAACGCACGACCGAAGCGGTCGCCGTTCTGGACGCAGAGCTCGGCAAGACGGCGTTCGTTGCCGGCGATGCTTTCTCCTACGGCGACATCCCGCCGGCGGTGATGGCCAACCGCTACCGGCAGCTGGTGCCGGAACGGCCCGCGTTTCCGAATTTCGAGCGCTGGTACGCCGCGATTGCGGCGCGGCCCGCCTTCCGGGACCAAGTCGCCGCAGTGCCGCTGGCTTAAGTGCCACCATCATCCCGAGAAGGCCGCCGAGCGGCCCCTCGAAGGATGCGGTCTAGGCACTTGAGCCGCCGGCCTTCGCGGCTCGCTAACGCTTGCGTCTCAGGGTGGCGGACTTTACTCCGCCGCTGCGCGCGCGGCGGTCTGGCTCGACGCGATGTAATCCATCGCCGCCTGGACGCCGCCTTTCTTGTGCGGCACGCCGGCAAGCCCCAGCGCCATTTCCGCCGCCCCGAGCGCGCCGATCATCGTCGCATCGTTGATGTCGCCGAGATGGCCGATGCGGAAATATCGTTTAGCAAACGGACCGAAGCTCGCACCGAAGGAAATGTTGAAGGTATTGAGCGCGACGGCGCGGAATTGATCGGCGTCGTGCCCTTCCGGCAGCAACACGGCGGTAACCGTCGGCGAGTAATACTTCGGATCGCGGCAGAGAGTCTCCAGCCCCCAGGCGCGCACCGCGCGCCGCGTCGCCTCGCCCAGCCGGTCGTGGCGTGCGAAGACGTTGTCCAGCCCTTCCTCGTGCAGCATGGTGATCGCGGTATCCAGCCCGTACAGCATCTGCGTCGCCGGCGTGTAGGGAAAGTAGCCCTGCTTGTACATCGTCAGCATGTCGTCCCACTGGAAGAACGAACGCGGCAGCTTGGCGGTTTTGGACGCGCGCAGCGCCTTCTCGCTCACCGCGTTGAACGACATCCCCGGCGGCATCATCAGTCCCTTTTGCGCGCCGCCGACGCTGACATCGACGCCCCACTCGTCGTGGCGGTAGTCGGTCGAGGCGAGCGACGAAATGGTATCGACCAGCAACAGCGCCGGATGGCCGGCGGCATCGATCGCCTTGCGGATTTCGCCGATCGGCGACAGGCAGCCGGTCGCCGTCTCGTTGTGCAGCACGCAGATCGCCTTGATCTCGTGCGCCTTGTCCTTGCGCAAATGCTCTTCGATAAGTTTCGGATCGGCGCCGGTGCGCCAGTCGGTCTTGATGAATTCGGGCTTGAGCCCCAACCGCTCCGCCATGACCTTCCACAGCGTCGCGAACTGACCGGTCTCGATCATCAGCACGCGGTCGCCGGGGGAAAGCGTGTTGGTAAGCGCGGCTTCCCACGCACCGGTGCCGGTCGCGGTGTAGATGATCACCGGTTGCGTGGTCTTGAAGACGGTTTTGATGCCTTCGAGCACGCGCTTGCCGAGCTTGGCGAATTCCGGCCCGCGTTGGTCGATCAGCGGCATGTCGATCGCGCGCAGGACGCGGTCCGGAACGGGCGTCGGTCCAGGGATTTGCAAAAAATGGCGCCCAGGCTGGCGCGACGTATTCTGCGGCATTATCGAAGCTCCTTCGGACATGCTTACGGTCCCGGCCGCGCCTGTCCGAAGGCATACGGCTGGGTCTTGATTCCTGAATGGCTCACGCGGGTCAAGTGTTCTCGTTGTCGCCTTATTTGTCGGCGGTCAGCGCGCTTTCGTGCCAGCGCCGCAGCGCCAAATAGTTCAGGAGCGAGAGTAGATAGAAGATCACGATACCGGCGGCCGAGAGCAGCAGCAGAGCCGCGAACATGCGCGGAATGTTGAGCCGGTAACCGGACTCGGCGATCCGATAGGCCAGGCCCGATCCCGCCCCCGCCGAACCGGCGGCGATTTCCGCCACCACGGCGCCGATCAGCGACAGTCCGCCGGCAATGCGCAGACCGCCGAGAATATAAGGCAGCGCCGACGGCAGCTTCAGCCGCCACAACGTTTCGCCGCGCGAAGCCCCATAGAGCGCAAACAGATCGGTCAGATTGCGGTCGACCGAATTGAGCCCCAACGTCGTATTCGCCAGCACCGGGAAGAATGCGACGATCCAGGCACAGGCCAGCACGGCCAAATGCTGCGGCAGATAGATCAGCAACAGCGGCGCGATGGCGACGACCGGCGTCACCTGCAAGATCACCGCGTATGGATAGAGCGAGTATTCAATCAGCCGCGACTGATTGAACAATACTGCAAGTGCGATACCGCCGGCGGCGGCGAGCACAAAACCTTCGAATGTCGTGACGAGCGTGACCAGCAGCGAATGCACGAGCAAGGACCGGTCGGCGAAGAGCGTTTGCAGGATCTGCCCCGGCGCGGGCAGCACATAGGGCGGGATATTCGCCAGCCGCACGGCCAATTCCCACGCCGCGACCGCAATCACGAGGACGAAGATCGGCAAGCCGACGCGGAGCGCCTGCTCGCGGCGATCGCGGTCGGAACGGTGCGCGCTCATGCCTCGCCTCCCGCCGCCATCGCCTGCGCCAGCGCTTCCGAGGCGCTGCGGCAAAAGCCGCCATATTCGGCCGAGGTCCGGAAACCCCGGTCGCGCGGATAGGATGCATCGACCGCGAGTTCGCGGAACACGCGTCCCGGCCCCGCCGCCATCACCACCACGCGGCTCGACAAATAGACCGATTCGAAAACCGAATGGGTGACGAAGACGATGGTCGTGCGCAAGGCCTGCCACATCCGCAGCAGATCATCGTTGAGCTTAAAGCGCGTGATCTCGTCCAGCGCCGCGAACGGCTCATCCAGCAACAACAGCTGCGGCTCGGTAATCAGGGCGCGCGCGATCGAGACGCGCATGCGCATGCCGCCGGACAGTTCGCGCGGAAAGGCGCGGCCGAACGCACCCAAGCCGACGCGATCGAGGACGGCTTCGACGCGTTCGGCGATTTTTGCCGCCGGCACGCCCTTGAGCTTGAGCGGCAGCGCGACATTGTTGAAGACCGAAGCCCACGGCATCAGCGTCGGCTCCTGGAACACAAAGCCGATCCGGCTTTGCTGGCCCCTGCCGGTCGCCGGCGACCATTCCACACTGCCGGCGGTCGGTTCGCTCAGGCCCGCGACGATCCGCAGCGCCGTCGATTTGCCGCAGCCGGACGGTCCGAGCAGCGCGACGAACTCGCCCGGCCGAACGGCAAAATCGAGCCCGGCAAGCGCGACGATGCCGTTGGGAAACGTCTTGCCGACGTTGCGCAGCGCCACCAGGGCGTCGAAATGAGATGCGGTCGGCAACACCATTCACCTGTTTTCCGTCACCCCGAGGTGCGACGCCGGTTCGGGCGGCGCGCGAGCCCCTCAGGATGACGGTTAGCGCCGCAGGTCTAACCCGACCTTTTTGTTGACGAATTGCAAAGTATAGGATTTGCGGTAATCGAGATCGCCTTTTACCACCCCCGCCCGCACCATCTCGTCGAAAAATTCCTTGATGTGCGCATCGGTCATTGCGCCGATGCCGAGCTTTAAGCTGTCGCCTGAATCGACAATGCCATACTGCTTCATCTTGGCGACCGAATAGACCAGCAACGCGTCGGTCATTTCCGGGTTTTGCTGCTTGATGAGGATGTTGGCGGCGGCGTTGTCGCCGTAGATATAATTGTACCAACCGATGATCGAGGCATCGACGAAACGCTGCACCAGATCGGGCTTGCGTTCGACCAATTCGCGTCGGGTTTCGATCAAAGTCGAATAATCGGAAAAACCCTCGTCGGCGAGCAGGAAGATTTTCGGCCTGAAGCCGCCTTCTTTCTCGACCGCGTAAGGCTCGGACGTCACGTAACCCTGCATCGCGCTGTGCTTGTTGGCGAGGAACGGCTGCGGATTGAACGTGTAGGGCCTGGTCTGGCTATCCTTGAAGCCGAAATAGGCGCGCAACCACGGATAATAACTGGTCATGCCCTCCGGGGAGACGAAGATCGTCAGGTTTTTCAGATCCTGCAATTTTTCGACACCCACGTCAGGGTGAGCGAGCAGTACCTGCGGATCTTTCTGGAACAGTGCGGCAACGTCGATAATCGGCACGTTCTGCGCGACGGCATCGAAACTCTCCAGCGTATTCGCGCTCAGGAAGAAGTCGAGCTTGCCGACCGTCATCAGAATGCGGTTGTTAGTGTTTGGCCCGCCCGGAACGATGGTCACATCGAGTCCGTATTTGCGATACGTGCCATCGGCAAGCGCCTGATAGAAGCCGCCATGCTCGGCTTCGGCCACCCAATTGGTGCCGAAGCTGACCTTATCAAGCGCCTGCGCAGGCATCGTCCCGCTAACGGCGGCGCCGCCAACCAGCCAGGCGAGAGCGATCCAATATCTTGACGCAAGCGGCATGGTTGCTCCTTTCCGCGCGCCAGCCGACAATATGGGAACCGGGCGAAATTGGCGAGACAAGCGATGAACCTGCCGAACCGCGACTGGACGGAGATGACGTGGCGCGAGATCGAAAGCGCCGGCGCCGCCGCCGCGCGTTGGATCGCCGTGCTGCCGCTGGCCGCGGTCGAGCAGCACGGACCGCATCTGCCGCTAGGCGTCGATAGCTTTATTGCCGAGGCCTATCTGGCGCGCGTGCGCGACCTCGTTCCGGAAACGTTACCGGTCACCTTTCTGCCGGTACAGAAGATCGGCGTTTCGGTGGAGCACATCGCCTTTCCCGGCACGCTGACTGTTTCGGCGGCAACCGCGATCGCAACCTGGACCGAGATTGGCGAAAGTCTTGCCCGTGCCGGATTGCGCAAGCTCGTTCTGGTGACCAGCCACGGCGGCAATGTCGCCGCCATGGAATCGGTAGCGCGTGATTTGCGCGCGCGGCGCGACATGCTTGCGGTCACCGTCGGCTGGCACCGGTTTGGCTATCCCGAAGGCACGTTCTCACGCCCGGAAAAGCGGCATGGCATCCACGGCGGCGATATCGAAACGTCGCTCATGCTTGCCGCCAAGCCGCAGACGGTGCGCGCCGAGCACGCGCCAAACGCAACGCCGGCCACCCTTGCCATGGCCGAAGAATTCAAATGGCTCGGCGCGTACCGGCCGGCCGGCTTTGCCTGGATGAGCCAGGATCTCAACGATACCGGCGCGATCGGCAACGCGACTCTGGCCACTGCGGAAAAGGGCGAGGCCGCGCTTGCGCATGGCGCGCAAGCCTTCGTGGAACTCCTGTGCGAGATTGATCGTTTTGATCTTGGCCGGTTGCACGACGGACCGCTGCCGGCCGGCGTTTAAGCCCCTGTCGCCAAGCCGGAAAAGGCCCTTGCACAAGCCGACTTGGCGATATTTGCGGACAATCCATCAACAATTGTACGGGAACCCGATATGAGCACTAATCAGAAATCAGTGCGGCCGCCGCTTGCCACGCCGACCGACCTGGGGTCGAACGCGATCAAGGACATTTCCGGCGCGCTCAACGCGCTGCTCGCCGACGTGTTCACACTGTACGTCAAAACCAAGAACTTTCACTGGCACATGTCCGGCCCGCATTTCCGCGACTACCACCTGTTGCTGGACGAGCAAAGCGAGCAGATTTTCGCCATGACCGACGACATGGCCGAGCGGGTTCGTAAGATTGGCGGCACCACGATCCGCTCGGTCGGCCACATCGAGCGCCTCAAGCGCATCGAAGACCACGATGCCGATTACGTAACGGCCGAGGACATGCTGGCCGAATTGCGCGACGACAACAAACAACTGACGGCGGCCATGCGCGAAACCCACGATTTGTGCGATGAGCACGGCGATGTCGCGACCACGAGCCTTTTGGAAAACTGGATCGACCAGACCGAACGCCGCACCTGGTTCTTGTTCGAGGCGACGCGGAACCGGGGTTGAATACCCGGCCGCGAACCGCGCTCGCTCAGGCCGCGATCTTCACGTATTCGAAGTCGCCCGGTTT
Source organism: Hyphomicrobiales bacterium (assembly GCA_019075925.1). Classification (GTDB taxonomy): domain Bacteria; phylum Pseudomonadota; class Alphaproteobacteria; order Rhizobiales; family Xanthobacteraceae; genus BOG-931. The sequence goes on from JAGXAC010000028.1 coordinate 22,611, forward strand.
GTTGTCGATACCGAGCCTTGGCGGAGCGATCCAGCTGGCGAACTTGCCTGGCTCCGTCACCGCGTTCATCAAACCGACGATGAAATCGCCGTCGTCTTTCGACGGCAGCCATTTGCCGATCTCGCGGTTCCAGGTCGCGTCGTCGATGATCACACCGGCCGGCGATATCTTCACATCTTTGAATTCGCCGATCTGGCGATGGAAGCCGACGTGCGGCAGCATGAATTCGAACGCGACGCCGGTCTTCCCAATCGCTTTGTTCCAACGGTCGATACCGCGCTGGCAATCGGCGGTGTAATCGTCGCGCAGCCGCATATTGACGGCGGTGAGCGCCGGCTCCTCGATTCGCTTGATCTCGCCGCCGACCAGCTTGAGCACCGGATAGGTCGAATTCTCCAGCCGGTGATCGTCGTCGATCTTGGTCTCCTGGTAACGGCCCTTGAGGCCCGAATTGAATGAATTGGCGGCGTTAGTCGAAACCTCCGATCCAAACAAATCAAGCGACAACGAGTAGTGCAGATTGAGTTTCTTCTGAATGGTCGGCAAGTCGATGACGCCGAGCTTGCGCACTTTATCGATTTCGTTCGGGTCTTCGATGCCGGCCGCCCGCATCGCCTCGCAGGTGCGCTGGATGGTGCGTCCGACGCCGGTCTCGCCGACGAACATATGGTGCGCCTCTTCCGTCAGCATGAAGCGGCAGGTGCGCGACATCGGATCGAAGCCCGATTGGGCCAGGCTTTCGAGCTGCATCTTGCCGTCGCGGTCGGTGAAGAACGTAAACATGAAGAACGACAGCCAGTCGGGCGTCGCTTCGTTGAAGGCGCCGAGCATGCGCGGCTTGTCGGCCGATCCCGATCGGCGCTGCAATAATTCGGCCGCTTCCTCGCGTCCGTCGCGGCCGAAATATTTTTGCAGGATGTAGACCATCGCCCACAAATGGCGGCCTTCCTCGACGTTGACCTGGAAAACATTGCGCAGGTCGTAAAGCGACGGCGCCGTTTTGCCGAGATGCCGTTGCTGCTCGACCGAGGCCGGCTCGGTGTCGCCCTGGATGACGACCAGGCGGCGCAGCATGGCGCGATACTCGCCGGGTACGTCCTGCCAGACCGGTTCGCCGTAATGATGGCCGAAGGGAATGGTGCGGCCTTCTTCCTTCGGCGCCAGCAGGATACCCCATCGGTACTCGGGCATCTTCACGTAGTCGAACTTGGCCCAGCCTTTCGGATCGACCGACACGGCCGTGCGCAGATAAACCAAAGCCTGCTGGAAGCCGTCCGGACCCATATCCAGCCACCAGTCGATATAGCCCGGATGCCAGCTTTCGAGCGCGCGCAGCACGGTGCGGTCGTCGGCGAGATTGACGTTGTTCGGGATCTTGGTGGTGTAATCGACGTTTTCGATGTGCATGGCTGGCTCCTGATCCGCTTCACACTCTGCGCGTGTCGAAAACCGGCTGCTGCCCGGTGCCGTAACGTTTAAGCGCACCCTCCTCGCCGACCGCATTGGGACGCTGGAAGATCCAGTTCTGCCAGGCGGTCAGCCGGGCGAAGATTTTCGATTCCATGGTTTCGGGACCGGCGAAGCGCAGATTGGCTTCCAGCCCGGTGAGGCCGTCCGGCGAAAAGCTCGCGCGTTCTTCGAGGAAAACGCGCACCTCGTCGTCCCAGTCGATATCGTCGAGCGCAAACGTCACCAGACCGAGTTTTTGCGCGCGCGCGGCGTCGAGCGTTTGGCCGACTTCGGACTCCGCCGCCGCAAGGTCCGCCGGATTGGCGAGGAACCGACTGGCCAGCCGGGTGAGCCCGTTCGACATCGGATAGCTGCCGAAATTGGCCGCGCTCAACACCAGCGCCGCCGGCGGCTTGTTGTCGCCGTCGCGTTGGCCGAGAAACATGTAGGACCGGTCGGTGGCGAACGCCAATTCGGCAAGCGTGCCGGCGAAGCACGAACCCGGCTCGATCAGGGCGACCAGCGAGCGCGAGGTGAGATCGACGCGCTTGAGAACCCGCTTCCACAAGTGACGGATTTCGCGGGTGAGCCAATGATCCCTGTTGGCGTCGAGGAACCTCTCGTAGGCGATCACTTCGGCCGGGTCGCCCGAGGATTTGAACACGATCGCCGCAACGTCGAATTCGTTGAGCCGGATATTGAGGATCGCGTCATCGAGTTCGCGGGCGAGCCGCAGCGGCCAGAACTCCGCCCCGAGCGCCGCCATGGCGTCCGCCGAATCCGGCGGCGGCGCGGTCGGACCGCGCAGCGTGATGGTGGCGATGCGCGCGGCTCGATCGAACTCGACCGTGACCGAACTGTAGTCGATGCCGTTGGCGGAGAATGTTCGCACGAGCGGCGTGAGCTTGATGCCCTGCCCGGCACCGCCGCGGCGGGATTTGGCGGCAAAATCCCTGGCCCGCGCGGTCACCGCATCTTCGAATTTCGAACCCGGCACCACCTCATCGACCAGCCGCCAGTCGAGCGCTCGCTTTCCCTTCACGCCTTCCTCGGTGGTGCAGAAAACGTCGGCGTGGTCGCGGCGCACCTTGCGCTTGTCGGCGACCCGCGTGAGCCCGCCGGTGCCCGGCAACACCGCGAGCAGCGGCAGTTCCGGCAGCGACACCGAGGACGAGCCGTCGTCCACCAGCATGATGTGATCGGCGGCAAGCGCCAGTTCATAGCCGCCGCCCGCCGCAGTACCGCTGATCGCGCAGATGGTCGGCAAGCCGGAATTTTCGCTCAGATCCTCGATGCCGTTGCGCGTCTCGTTGGTGAATTTGCAGAAATTGACTTTGTGCGCGTGGCTCGCGCCGGCGAGCATGCGGATATTGGCGCCGGCGCAGAACACCCGCGGCTTGCCCGAGCGCAACACCACGGCGCGGACCTGCGGATGCTCGAAGCGCAGCCGCTCGATTGCATCGGCCAATTCGATGTCGACGCCGAGATCGTAAGAATTGAGCTTGAGCTCGTAGCCCTCGAACAGCCCGCCTCTCTCGTCGACATCCATGAACAGCGTCGCGACGTCGCCATCGACCGCGAGCTTCCAATGACGATAGCGCGCCGGCGCAGTCTGAAAGTCGATGCGGCTCTGGCCGCTCGCCAGCGGACGCTCCGGGGCATGCGCGTCGGCCATCAACAACCTCCCTCGAATGTATTATAATGCAGTGTCGCTTTGATGGTTATATGCACTATAATGCAGTCGGGTGCAATGGCTTGGTCGCACCCGTTTCGGCTTCGTGATGGTCGCGGAGCAGCCGGTTGATGAAGGCGGCGCTGGCGTTGAGTGTGGCTTCCGGCGCATCGCGATAGGGCGAATGCCCGGCGCCCGGCACGATCAACGTCTCTACCGGGCAATAGCATTCGCGCTCGACCGCTTCGACCTGCTTGAGCGTGCCGTATTCATCGGCGGCGCCCTGAATGACCAGGATCGGCACACGGATGTAGCCAAGCGCGTCGGTGATGTCCCACGCCTTGAAGTCGGGATTGAGCCACGGCTCGACCCAGGACAGGAACGCCGCATCGGCATCGGCGTGCCAGCGCTTGAGCTTCTCGCGCAGCTCACCGCCGGCGAATTCATCGCGGGTCCGGCGGATCGCGGCGAGCCCCATTTCCTCGGTGAAGAAATGCGCCGCCATCAGCACCAGGCCGCGCACCCGGTGATCTTGGACGCTGCCGGCGTAAATGGTCGCGATCGAGCCACCATCGCTGTGGCCGAACAGGATGCCGCGCCGAAAGCCGATCGCGTCGAGCACGCGCG
>JAGXAC010000200.1 GCA_019075925.1 Hyphomicrobiales bacterium
ACCGGTGCGGTGCTGCATGGCCACCGCGAGCGACTTCTGCAGTTCGATCCGGCCGAGCATCCGCTCGCGCTCCAGCTTGGCGGCTGCGATCCGGCCGCGCTCGCCGCCTGCGCGCGCATCGGCTCCGATCTTGGCTTTGATGAGATCAATCTCAATGTTGGCTGCCCTTCGGACCGGGTGCGAGAAGGTCGGTTCGGCGCCTGCCTGATGGCCGAACCGGCACTCGTGGGCGATTGCGTGGCGGCAATGAAAGCCGCCGTTGCCGTGCCGGTGACGGTGAAATCTCGCATCGGCATCGACGATCAGGATGCCGAGACGGCGCTGGCGACTTTTGCCGATGCTGTGGAACAGGCCGGCGCCGACGCACTGATCGTGCATGCGCGCAAGGCGTGGCTCGATGGTCTGTCTCCGAAGGAAAATCGGGAAGTTCCGCCGCTTGATTACGCCCGTGTCTATCGGCTCAAGCAAACGCATCCACACCTGACCATCGTCATCAACGGCGGCATCGGCAGCGTCGAAGCGGCGCTGACGCATCTCGCCCATGTCGACGGTGTGATGATGGGCCGTGCCGCTTACCAGGACCCCTGGCGCCTGCTTGACGTCGATCGGCTCGTGTTCGGCGAGGCGACGCGCTTTGCTTTGCCGAAAGACGCGGCTGCCGCGCTGGTTCCGTATATCGAGCGCGAATTGGGCCGCGGCACACGGCTTCACGCCATCACCCGGCATTTGCATGGCCTGTTTCGTGCGACGCCCGGGGCGCGAACTTATCGTCGCGCGCTGGCCGCTGCATCGGCGAGCGACGCCGGCGCGGGGCTCCTGCTTGCCGCACTGGCGCACGTTCGAGACGAAAATCGTCAAATGATTGCGGCCTGACTTCACTCCTGGAAGAATTGCAAGCGCAGATGATCCTCGGCGTTCCTTGGCACGAACTTCTCTGGCTCGTTGTTGCAATTTTGTTCGGCGGAATCGTCAGCGGTTTGCTCGCCGGCATGTTCGGGATCGGCGGCGGCTCGGTGATCGTGCCGGTGCTGTTCGAGGTGTTTCACGTGTTCGGGGTTCCGGATGACGTGCGCATGCAGCTTTGTCTCGGCACCTCGATTGCAATCGTCATTCCGACCACCATCCGCTCCTATCTGACGCACCGGGCAAAAGGGTTTGCGATCCCCGGCATTGTCCGCCAGTGGGCGCTGCCGTCCGTCGTTGGCGTTGCCTGCGCATCCGCTATTGCCGCTTTTGCGCCAGCAACCTTGATGACCATTCTGTTCGTTCTGATCGCGACCTTGATCGCGCTCAAGCTCTTGTTCGGCGGCAGCCGGTGGAACATCGGCCACGAATTGCCCGGCCGCATCCCGATGATGCTTTACGGCTTCGGCATCGGGCTTGGCGGCTCGCTGATGGGTGTCACCGGCGGCGCCATTTCCACCATTGTACTGACGCTTTACGGCAAGCCGATCCACAACGCGGTCGCGACGTCGTCGGGCGTCGCGGTCCCGATCTGCATCGCCGGCGCGATCGGCTTTATGCTCGCCGGGCTGCCGCACCAGGCGCAACTGCCGCCGCTGTCGCTCGGCTTCGTCTCTTTGATCGGCGTCGTGGTGGTGGCGCCGGTCGCAAGCTTCATGGCGCCGTATGGCGCCCACCTGTCGCACCGCCTGTCGCGGCGGACGCTCGAGATCGCGTTCGGCGCCTTTCTGGAACTGGTGGCGCTGCGCTTTCTCGTCGGCGTCGTTTACGGATAGCCGCGCAGCAGCAACCGGTCGCCGCGCACTTCCCAGCTTTGCAGCCGGTTCAGGAAGCTCATGCCCAAGAGGCTGGTTTTCAACTGCCCGGGCTGCACCACCAGCGCATCCACCGAGCGCTCGACCAGGCCGCCGATGGCAATGCGGTCGAGTTTGACCGGGGCGGCGCGCGTGCGGCCGTTGGCGGTGTCGACCTCCGCCGAATAGACCAGCACCTCCAGCGGCAAGCCGGCGGCTTTTGCCGCCTCGCGGGTCAACACCACCGAGCTCGCGCCGGTATCGAGCACCATGCCCACGCGCGCGCCGTTGATCTCGGCGGTGACGTCGAAATCGCCGTTGAATGTGCGGGCGACCTCGACACTGCGGCCGTGCGAAATCACGTGGCCGGGAATAAGCTCGGCCATGACGCGATCGCCGACGCCGCGCAGTTCGTAGCGGTACGAATAGCCGACCACCAGCGCCAGCGCGACCACGATCCAAACCAGCGCCGCGGTGACCGCCTGCACGACGCGCCCGCGAAACATCGCCACCACGGCGGAGCCGACAAACACCACCAACGCCAGCGTATAAGTGAGCTGGCCGAATTGCCCGCTCGACAGCGGGCCGACCGAACCGCCGCCGCTGCGCGTGGTCAGGATCAGGAGGGCGATCGCCAGCCCGGCTAGCAGCAACCATAAGAGGCGTAGGCGCACCGGTGCCATCCTTGTCGCGGCGATAGACGCTGCAATGGTGGAAACTTCAAGGCGCGCGCTAAGTGCCGAACAATGCCCGGCGCGCGCGGTTGGTCGAATCGTCGGACGACATCGACATTGACGACGAAGACAGCGACGACGATGACTTCGACGAAGCCGACGACATCGAGGCCGCGCCGTCCATTTGCGGCTGCGTCGGCGGCGCGCCGTCGGCAATCGGCGCCAATGCCGACATCACCCGCTCCGGCGGAAAAGTCACGATCACTTCGGTGCCGATCCGCAGTTTCGATTTCAGCGCAAAGGTGCCGCCGTGCAGGTCGATCAGGTTCTTGGCGATCGGCAGACCCAAGCCTGCGCCCTGTTCGGCCGATTTGATCGAATTCGAGCCCTGGCCGAACGACGCCAGCACCACCGGGATTTCCTCTTCCGGAATGCCGGGACCGGTATCCTTGACGCTCATATACTGGCCGCCGGAGGCGGTCCAGCCGACCTTGAGCCAGATTTCGCCGCCCTGCGGCGTGAACTTGATCGCGTTGGACAAAAGGTTGAGGCAAATCTGGCGCACGGCGCGCTCGTCCGCCCACAGCCGCGGCATGTCCGGCTCGAACAATTCATGCAGCGTGATGCCGCGGTTGCCGGCGCGCAGCTTGAGCAGATGGTGGCAATCCTCCACCACGCGATTGAGCGACACGGCCTCTTCGTTGAGTTCGTAGCGGCCGGCCTCGATGCGGGAGAGATCGAGGATCTCGTTGATCAGGTTAAGCAGATGCACGCCGGAATTATGGATGTCGCCGGCATAGTCCTTGTACATCGGCACCGCGTGGGCGCCGAAAATCTCGCCCTTCATCACTTCGGAGAAGCCGAGGATGGCGTTGAGCGGCGTGCGCAGCTCGTGGCTCATCTGGGCCAGGAAGCGCGACTTGGCGATATTGGCGGCTTCGGCGCGCCGGCGCGCCTCGTCGGAGATCGATTTCGACTGTTCGAGTTCGCCGATCAGCGCGTCTTTTTCCGCGCGCGCCTCCAGCGTCGCCAGCGTCGTCGAGTAGAGCCGATAGGCCAGCAGCGAGAAATAGCCTTCCGCCGTGAGCACCATGACCGCCAGGATGTAATTGTGCAGCGTGTCCTTCAGGACAAAGTTCAGCGCAATGGCGATGGTGACCGGCAGCGTCGATGCCAGGACCGCGATCGGCAGGCTGGAGGCGAGCATGCTGGAGATCGCCACCACCAGCAGCATGACGAACAGCATGAAGGTGCCGGACTGTTCGTCGCCGCCGAGCGGGTGGATCAAAATGAAGGTCCACGCCACGCCGAAGAACAGATCGAGCAGGATGAAGCGCAGCCGCCACGAGCGCAGGTTCGCAGTCGACGGCGGCTCGTCGAGGAACTGCCGGCACAGCCGGGTGATGACGAGGTGGATGACGAGCGCGCCGACGGTCCAGGTGCCCGAGGCGAGCGCGCCGGTCCACAAGCTCGACAGCGCGCCGATCGTCACCACCAGCGGGATCGTCACCAGCGAGCCGGACAGCCGGTTCTGCGCGAACTGCCGCAGCAGCTCGTAGTCGAACACCGGACGCGTGCCGCTGGTCGAGGTCAGCCGGTCGCGCGCCTCGCGGACATGCTGGGTGGCCAACCGCCGTTTGGTCGAAGGGGCATCGGCGGCGCCGGGCGTCGAAAGCTCGCGCGGTTCACTGGTCGTTGCTGGCATTGCATTCCGTGCGGTGATTTGAGTTAAAAATCGCCCAAAATTCTTAAAGCCAGGCTTAAGGGACGGTGCCAAAAGGCGAAAATCGGCAAGTAAAATTTCATCGTTGCGGCAGACCGGCGGTGGCGGGGCAGGTGGGGCGCCGTGGCATCTGTGCCGTATATCCGTGCGATAAGCGATTAACTTCAACAGGATAGGGAAGGGGTTTGCGATGAAGCTTTATGACGGCGGCCGTGCGGCCAATCCGCGCCGGGTCCGCATTTTCCTCGCCGAGAAGAGGATCACGGTGCCGACCGAGGAGGTCGATATCGGCACGCTGGCGCATCGCACTGCGGCCTATGCGGCAATCAACCCGATGCAGCGCCTGCCGGCGCTCATGCTCGACGACGGCACCGTCATCGCCGAATCGATGGCGATTTGCCGCTATTTCGAGGCGCTGCATCCCGATCCGCCGATGTTCGGCGCCGGCGCGCTCGAAAGCGCGCTGGTCGAGATGTGGAACCGGCGCGTCGAATTGCTCTTGCTCCTGCCGGTGACGACCGTGTTCCAGCATCTGCATCCCTACATGAAGGCCATGGTCGATCCGCAGGTGCCGGCGTGGGGAGAAGCCAACAAGCCGCGCGTCATCGATTTTCTGTCCTTCCTCGACGGCGAATTGAAAGACCGCAGCTTCATAGCCGGCGAGCATTTCAGCGTCGCCGACATCACGGCTTTGGTCGCCGTCGATTTCATGAAAGTCTCCAGGCTTGCGGTGCCCGACGATCTGCAAAACGTGCGGCGCTGGCACTCGGCCGTCGCCGCCCGCCCGAGCGCGAAGGCGTAATATCGGCGCACCTGACCGGCGCGAATTTCATCGTCGCTCCGTCGTCCTGAGGCGCGAGCGTCACCCGCCTCGCACCTCAGGGTGACGGGCAGCATGCAGCGTTCTCGCGACGCGTCGCAGCGTCCGAGTTTTGCCGACGACCACCACGAAAGAAAAGAAGGGAGCGGAGCGCCGAAAGGCGCATGCCGTCCATTGTCCGCCCCTTTCTCCCTTTCCCTCCGCCCAGCCGGGCCACGCTTGTCGCGAGCCCGGCATCAATCATCCGGGGAGGTTGGGGCGGGGCGGAAGCGCGCCGCGCCAACGAATGTTGCCATCCGCCGGCGCTGTTCGGGCGCGCTCGCCTTCCGGCGCTCACGCTTGCGGCTCTCGCCGGCGAGTTTCCCCGCCGGCTCAGCTCCAGGCCATGCTTCCCGGGATCGGTCCGGACGGGCGTTACCCGCCCTTCGCGGTCCCGGTTCCAGTGAAAGCACCTCACGC
>JAGXAC010000029.1 GCA_019075925.1 Hyphomicrobiales bacterium
AATCGCGCTGGTGATCCAAAACAAAAACGTGTTGAAACCGGTGATGTCGTCCATGATCGGCGTCGCCGAATCCTGAAGACCCATCTGCCACGGTACCGGATGCCCCAGCGCCGCTAACGCCGCTCCCCCGCTACATGCCAAAATACCGATGGCGGCGAGGGGTAGCTTATAGGCGGTCAAACGGGAGAACAGCGTCATCTGTTTCTCGGCTCCTATGCTGTGCTGCTGCCGCCGCAGCGAACGTCGCCGCATAACATTCATATTAGATACATCTTTTGACCGGACGGCAACGATTTGCTTTTGCCCCGAGGGAAGCGATGGCTTTATTCAGGTCGGCAGCGGAAATGGGCGCCACGAGTTTTTCCCGAATGAGCCTCGGCGGATGGGGGCACCCCGTAAGACCACAAATCGCGTTCTGCCGCAATGCACCCCCGTGGGCGGCGCCGCGAACCGCCGTACCGCACTGGCGGATCGGTCCGGGCAAAAGCCTCCCGGCGTCCTTCGCGCGGCCACAATGGCTTGATTTTGATCCGATCTTGACACCACGGGCTCACGCTGTAGGCAGGCCGGCACGGCATTCGGCCTGCCCGAAAACGATTCGCGCCGGAACACCGGCCCCGACCGGCGGTCCGCCGGACGCGGAGGGGATATGACGATGGCAAATGTCGAGGGCGGACGTGGAATGCGGCCAATCGTCTCTGCATTTTGCGCGGTCGCTGCCGTTCTTGCCGCTCTCGCCGGAACGGTTCCGCTTGCACTGGCGCAGGGCGCCGTGCGGGCCGTCCACGGCGATTGGCAGATTCGGTGCGATACGCCGCCCGGCGCCAAAAGCGAACAATGCGCTCTGATGCAGAGCGTGACTTCGGAGGAGCGGCCCAATGTGGGCCTGACCATCATCATCCTGCGGCCGGCGGGTACCAACCTGCATTTGATGCGGGTGCTGGCGCCGCCCGGCGTTCTGCTCCCCGAAGCGCTCGGATTGAAGATCGATGACGTCAGTGTGGGGCGCGCCGGTTATGTGCGTTGCCTGCCGAATGGCTGCGTCGCCGAAGTCACCATGGAAGACGAACTGATCCGCAAGATGCGTGAAGGCCATACCGCGACCTTCATTATCTTCCTGACGCCGGAGGAGGGCATCGGCTTCCCGGTGAGCCTCAAGGGCTTCGCCGAGGGCTTCGACGCGCTGCCCTAGCCGAGCGGGTGCGCGGAATACGGATGCGAATGTTGGAACTGCGCCGCTAGCCGGTCCTGCGCGGCGGCTGCGCTTCCTTTCAAACGCCGGCGTTTGTCACTATCTTATTGTCGCGTTCGCTAACATGCGGGTGGATCCGATGGACACGAAGCAATATCCGGTGACCCATACCGAGGCGGAGTGGAGAAAGCTTCTTTCCCCCGAACAGTTTCGCATCATGCGCGCACACGGCACCGAACCGCCGGGAAGCTGCGCGCTCAATTACGAAAAGCGCAGCGGTACTTTCTTCTGCGCCGGCTGCGGCCAGCTGCTATTCGCGTCGAAAAAGAAATTCGAAAGCGGCACCGGGTGGCCCAGTTTCAACGATCCGGCCGAGGGCGCGGTGGAAACGTCGACCGACACCAGCTACGGCATGGCGCGCACCGAGGTACATTGCAGCCGTTGCGGCAGTCATCTGGGTCATGTGTTTGACGACGGACCGCCGCCGACGCATCTGCGCTATTGCATCAATGGCGTGGCGATGAACTTCAAGCCGGAATAAGCCCGCCGTCCTGCATCGATCGGGAAAAATTCAGTCAAATCCGGGCCTTTGCCTTCGGCTTTGCGTCATAAGAACGCAATGATCGGCGGCGGGAATCCTGCCTCATTCGCGTCGTGGTGATGTGGAATACCGGTGCCCGGAGTCGCCGACTGGGCAGCCGATGAGCAGCGCACGGGATACGGCCGTACGCCTTTTGCTGTTGATGATGATCGCCTCGGTGGTCTTCCCGGCGGCGCTTTTCGCTTACGCCTCCTGGGTCAGTTATCGCGAGATTCACGACGTTGCCGACGAACGCATCCTGCGGTCGCTCGACGTCATGCAGGAGCAGGCACTCAAGGTTTTCCAGACCGTCGACCGCACCTTTGCCGAGGTCAACGAGATCGTGCGCGGCATGACGGACGAGGATATCCGCGCTGACGCTCCGCGGCTGCACAAACGCCTCGTCGATATCGTCGCCACCATGCCGCAACTCAACGCCATTCTGCTGGTCGGGCGCGAGGGCCAGCCGCTGGTGGCGAGTTCGGTCCGCATGTTGCCGGGCGGGATCAATTTCAGCGACCGCGATTATTTCCGCGCGCAGGTTGACAGCGATCCGGGCACGTATGTGAGCGATGCGCGCACGCCGCTCTTGCCGGGCTTCGGCGGCGCTTATTTCGATCTCTCGCGCCGGCTGGAATCGCCCGACGGCAGATTCAACGGCGTGATTTCGGTCGCGGTTCGGCCGAAATACTTCGAGGATTTTTATGCGCTGATCGGGCAAACCAAGGGCAGCTTTTTCGCGCTGGTGCGTTTCGATGGCGCTTATCTCGCGCGCTATCCGTTGCTGGCCGAACGGACGCGGCAATTATCGGCGGCAAGCACCTTCCGCCGCAATGTCGCGCGAGGCGTCGAGCACGGTGTCTACACGGCGAATTCGGACATCGACGGCATTTCCCGGCATCTCGCCTTTCGCAAGCTGCCGGGCTATCCGGTTTATGCGCTTGCCGGCGTGACCAGCGCGGCGCTTCGCGCCGAGTGGATTTCGGGGATGCTGCGGCAGCTGATGGTGGGCGTGCCGGCGGTGGCGCTGGTCCTTGTCGTGCTGTGGATCGCGCTGCGCCGGACGCGGCGCCTCTATGACGAAGCCGATCGGCGCGAAATGGCCGAAGGTGCGCTCCGCCAGGCGCAGCGCCTGGAAGCGATCGGTCAACTGACCGGCGGCGTGGCGCACGACTTCAACAATCTTCTGATGATCGTCAGCGGCAGCGTGCATCGGCTGCGCCGTCATCTCTCCGACGACAAGCAGGTCCAGCTCCTCGACGCCATCGGCAACGCCACCGAGCGCGGCGAAAGCCTGACCCGCCAGTTGCTCGCCTTCTCGCGCCGGCAGATGCTGCAGCCGACCGTCATCGACCTGTCGGACCGGCTGCCCGAACTCAAGGATATGCTCAGCCGTTCGCTGCGCGGCGACATCGAGATTCGGGTGATCGCTTCCAAGCATCCTTGCCTCGTCAAAGTCGATGCCAGCGAGCTCGAACTGGCCATGCTCAATCTGGCGTTCAACGCGCGCGACGCCATGCCGTCCGGCGGGACGCTGACCATCGCGGTGAAGGCGATCGTGCTGCGCGGCAAGGCCGGCGAAGAAGGGTTGAGCGGCGAGTTCGTGGCCATCCGCGTGGCCGACACCGGCGAGGGCATTCCGGCTGACGTGCTGCCGCGCGTGTTCGAGCCTTTCTTCACCACCAAGGAAGTCGGCAAAGGCACCGGGCTCGGCCTCTCGCAGGTTTACGGGTTCGCGCGCCAATCCGGCGGCGCCGCCACCATCACCAGCACCGTGCGGCGAGGCACCGCGATCACGTTGTTCCTGCCGCGAAGCTTCGAGGCAAAGTCGCAACCTCGCGAGGCGCCCGTCGCCTCCGGTGCGCCGGCGCCCGCCGGTACCGTGCTTTTGGTCGAAGACAATCCGGACGTCGTCGATGTCGCGAATGCCTATTTCGCCGATCTCGGCTACCGCATCAAAGTCGCCACCAGCGCCCAGGCTGGTCTCGATCTCCTCCAGCGCGACGGCGGCGTCGATCTGGTGTTTTCCGACATATTGATGCCGGGCGGCATGAACGGGCTTGAACTGGCAAGCGAAGTACGCGCGCGCTTTCCGCGCATCGTGGTGCTGTTGACCACCGGCTATTCGTCGAGCATCCACGACGCCGTGCGTCAGGGCTTCCAGGTGCTGCAAAAGCCTTACGATCTTGCCGAGCTCAAGCGCGCGCTGCAAAACGCCTACAAGGCGGCGGAACACGCGGGTGCGCCCGCCGCGGCGACGTTGCGCCGCGCGACGGGATGACGGCTCAGCTTTCCCCGATCTCCTGCAAGATTTCGGCGGTGTGTTGGCCGAGCCGCGGCGAGGGGCGCTCGGCCGCCATCGGCGCGCCGTCGATCACGATGGGCGTGCGCACGCCGGGAATTTTGCCATCCTTCGCCGCCGCGCTCGGCCGCTCGATCTTCATGCCGCGATGAACCACCTGCGGATCGGCGAACACTTGCCCAAGATCGTTGATCGGGCCGGCCGGCACGCCGGCTTTTTCCAGCTTGCCGAGAATATCGGCGCTGTGCATGCGCCTGGTCAGCGCCGTGATTTTATCGATCAGCGGCGCGCGATGCGCAAGCCGCGCCTTGTTGTCGATGTAGTCCGGTTCTTTGGCCAGGTTCGGTTCGCCGAGCACCGCGCACAATTTGGCGAACTGGCCGTCGTTGCCGCTGGCGATGATGATGTGGCCGTCGGCGACCGGAAACACCTGATAGGGCGTGATGTTGGGGTGCGCGTTGCCCATGCGGTGCGGCACTTTGCCGGACACCATGTAATTGAGCGCCTGGTTGGCGAGCACGCCGACGGTCGAATCCATCAGCGCGGTGTCGACGTAGCCGCCGCGGCCGGTCTTCTCGCGCCGCGCCAGCGCAGCGAGAATGCCGACCGCCGAATAGACGCCGGTGAAAATGTCGGACACCGGCACGCCGGCGCGCAACGGTTCGCCATCCGGGTTGCCGGTAAGGTCCATGAAGCCGCCCATGCCTTGCGCCATCAGGTCGTAGCCGGCGCGCGGCGCGTAGGGCCCGTCCTGGCCGAAGCCGGTCACCGAGCAATAGATCAGACGCGGATTGTCGGGAGCGAGGCTTTTGTAATCGAGACCGAATTTGGCGAGCCCGCCGACCTTGAAATTCTCGATCAGCACGTCGGAGCGCGCGGCGAGCTTCTTGACGATGCGGCGTCCGTCCTCGCTGTCGAAGTCGACTTCGATCGAGCGCTTGCCGCGATTGGTGCCGTGAAAATAGGCGGCGCCGAGATGGCCGCCGTCGGCGGCGGCGACGAAAGGCGGTCCCCACGAGCGGGTGTCGTCACCGGGTCCCTTGCGCTCGACCTTGATGACGTCGGCGCCGAGATCGGCGAGAATTTGCCCGGCCCAGGGGCCGGCCAGGATGCGGGCTAATTCCAGTACACGCAGACCGGCCAACGGACCCGGCATGAACCCATCCTCCCGCGTTGCAGCAGCGGTGCTGCGCCGCCGTTAACTGACAAAGCGGCGCCGGTTTGTCTACACCTTGGCGCGGTCGCTCGGGGAGCGGATTTGATACGCGCTTTCCGCCTGCCGCGGGCTCGTGAAGTGAACGCCAGATCCAAAGCGCCAAAGCGCCAAAGCGCCAAGACTTATCGCAAGGCCTATGGTTTGCCAGCGGTCTCTTCGATTCTAACATTCGCGTGAGCGGCTGCCGAAAGCGGATGCGAATGTTAGAATCCGGGCCACTGGCTTGTCATCGTTGCGGGCTATCATTAGGTAAAATCGACACAAGGGGCGAACGGAATGGTCGCGGTGAACACCTCGTTCTTCAGCGAAATGCTGCAGAGCATTGCCGACCGCAGCCGCGCCTTCCTGCGCGAACGCCGCGAAGGCCGGCGCGAACGGTCGGAGGGCCTGATCGAGCTGTGCGAGGATTTGCTCTCCGGCCGCGGCGAGGCTTCGGGCGTGGCGCTCGCCGACGAAATTCTTGCCGACTATGCGGCGCTGAAGACCGGCCCTCGCGTCGCCTTCTTCGAGGCCCTGGCGCGGGTGTTCGGTTACGATTCCGAGCGTATCGACGCCGCCATCGCGGCGTGGACGCGGGCGCCATCGGCGGAGGCCGCGGCCGAGCTCAATCGCGCAAGCGAGCCGCGCCGGCTGGAATTGTTCCGGCGGCTGAACTTGGCTCCCGGCGGCACGGCGGCGCTGGTGCGCATGCGCGAGCAATTGCTCGATGCCATGGGTCATCGCGACGATCTCGCCGTCGTCGACAACGATTTCGTTCATTTGTTTTCGTCCTGGTTCAATCGCGGCTTTCTGGTGCTGCGCCGCATCGACTGGCAGACACCGGCGCTGATTCTGGAAAAGATCATCCGCTACGAGGCGGTGCATCAGATTCGCGACTGGAACGACCTGCGCCGCCGCATCGATCTGCCCGACCGGCGCTGCTACGCATTCTTTCATCCGGCGCTGGTCGACGAGCCGCTGATCTTCGTCGAAGTCGCGCTCACCCGCGAAATTCCCGGCGCCATTGCGCCGATCCTCGCCGACAAGCGCGAGGTGGTCGATCCGGCGCGCGCTTCCACCGCGGTGTTTTATTCGATCACGTCCTGCCAGCGCGGCTTGGCCGGCGTTTCGTTCGGCCATTTCCTGATCAAGCAGGTGGCCGAAGAAATCTCGCGCGCCATGTCGCAGATCGGCGCCTTCGTGACGCTGTCGCCGGCGCCGAATTTCGCCGCGTGGCTGGCGCGCGAGCGCAACAGCCCGGCTTCGATCGCGCTGACCGACGCGGATCGGCAAGCGCTTGCCGCGTTGGATAATCCCGATTGGTGGCGTGATCCGGCGGTCGCTGCGGCGGTCCGCGAGCCGCTCTTGTCGGCGGCCGCCTGGTATTTCCTGCGTGGGCGTAACGCCCGCAACCAGCCGGTCGATGCGGTCGCGCGCTTTCATCTCGGCAATGGCGCTCGCCTCGAGCGGCTCGACTGGCTGGGCGACACGTCGGAGCGTGCATTGGCGCAATCGCACGGCCTGATGGTGAATTATCTCTATGAGCTCGATCAGATCGAGCGGAACCACGAAGCCTATGCGCAACAGCAAACCGTGGTCGCCGCCAGTGCGGTGAGCCGGCTGGTGCATGCACCCGTCCGCGAGATCGTGCCGGTTTCGGGATAGCTTGCATCCCGCATGGATCACCCGGTCGCGGCGCCTTGCGCCGGCCCGGTGATGACGGGAGTGATCACATGCCCGCTCTCCTCGGCATCCTGGAAACTGCGCTTTACGTTGACGCGTTCGAGCGCGCGTGTCCGTTCTACGAGCAGGTGCTTGGGCTCAACAGCATTTACCGCGATCAACGGCTGTGCGCCTACGATGTTGGCGGCCGTGGCGTGCTGCTCCTGTTTCTGCGCGGCCATTCGTTGGCAACCGTGCATCTGCCCGGCGGCACGATTCCGCCGCACGACGGGCACGGCCCGGTGCACATCGCATTCTCCGTCGCGGCCGCGGAGCGGGCGGAATGGGAGGCGCGGCTGACGGAGGCCGGGATCGCGATCGAAGGCCGAACCAAGTGGCCGCGCGGCGGCGAAAGCGTTTATTTCCGCGATCCCGACGGGCATCTGCTCGAGTTGGCGACGCCGGGACTTTGGCCGGGATATTAGGATTTCCCGTAGACCGGCACCACGCCGCCGCGGGTGACGCGGTTTTCCGGCGAAGCCAGGAACACGATGGTTGCCGCAACGTCCTCGACCTTGGGCCATAGTGCGTAATCGGCCTTCGGCATGGCGCTGCGGTTGGCCGGCGTATCCATGATCGAGGGCGCCACGGCATTGACCAGAATGCCGTCCCTGGCGACCTCTTCGGCGAGCGCGACGGTGAGTGCGGCGACGGCCGCCTTGCTGGCGGCATATGCCGCCATGCCGGCGCCGCTACGCCATTCCAGGCCGGGGCGGGCGGCGACATTGACGATGCGGCCGCCTTTGGCCGTCATCGCCCCCACCGCGGCGCGGCAGCACAACAGGCAACTGAAGAAATTCATCTGGATTTGCTGCTGCAGCGTTTCCACTTTCGCGTCCCGCAGCGGTCCGGCGGCAAAGCCGCCGGCGATATGGATCGAGCCCCACAGCGGGCCGATGCCGCGGTAGAGCCGGTTGATGTTGCCTTCGTCCGCGAGATTGCCGGTGACGGTCAGGACCACCTGCTTGTGGCCGCGCAGCCGGAAGCGTTGCGCCTCCGCCTCGTCTAGGCAAGGGACGTGGCACAGTGCACCGGCCCCGATCAGCGCCTCGACCACGGCGCTGCCGAGCGCGCCGGCGCCGCCGGTGACAACCAGGTGACGGTCGCGAAAATCCATGCGGTTCCTTTTATCATCTCTCCACACCGGGCGGGGAGAGGGAACCCATACGTCCGCATCAAAGAAACAGTATCCTCGCCACATAGGGAGGAATCAGTGGCCGATTTCGACCTCGCCATCATCGGCGGCGGCATCAACGGCGTGGGCATCGCCCGCGATGCAGCCGGGCGCGGATTGAAAGTCGTGCTGGTCGAGCAAAACGACCTCGGTTCCGGCACATCCTCGGCGTCGTCCAAGCTCATCCACGGTGGCTTGCGCTATCTCGAACATGGCGCGCTGCGGCTGGTGCGGACGGCGCTTCGCGAGCGCGAAATTTTGTTGCGGATGGCGCCGCATCTGATCCATCCGATCCGCTTCGTGTTGCCGCTCGATCCGGCCGGCCGCTCGCCGTTTCTGCTGCGCCTTGGACTGCTGGCCTACGACCTGATCGGTCATCGCGAAATCCTGCCCCGCACGCGCGCGCTCGATCTGACCACCGATGTGCTGGGGCTGCCGCTCAAGCGGCATTTTCACCACGGCTACGAATATTCCGATTGTTTCGCCGACGATGCGCGTCTGGTCGTCGTCAACGCGGTCGATGCGGCGGAGCGCGGCGCCTCGATCCGCACCCGCACCCGCTGCGTCCGCGCCGAGCGCGGCGAGGTCTGGCGGCTGATCTTGAATGCGCGCGGCGAACGCATCGAGCTGACCGCGCGGGTGCTGATCAACGCCGCCGGCGCCTGGGTCGAAAACGTCGCCGCGACGGTGCTGCATCAAGCGCCGCTGAACCGGCTTCGTCTCGACAAGGGCAGCCACATCGTCGTGCCGCGGCTCTACGATCACGACCGCGCCTATATCTTGCAGGCGCCGGATACTCGGGTGGTGTTTGCGATTCCGTTCCAGCGCGACTTCACTTTGATCGGCACGACCGATCAGGGTTTTGTCGGCGATCCGGGTGCGGTGTCGCCGACCATGGGCGAAATCGACTATCTGTGCGGGATCATCAATCATTATTTTCGCGCCAGTATCGCCGCGGCCGACGTGGTTTGGGCATTTGCGGGCGTGCGTGCGCTCTATGACGACGGGGCGCGCAAGATGCAGGATATCGACCGCGATTACGCATTGGTTCTCGACAAATCCATCGGACTGGCGCCGCTGCTCAGCGTCTATGGCGGCAAGCTGACGACCTATCGCCGCCTCGCCGAGGACGTGCTGGCGCGCCTGGCGCACTTCTTTTCCCTGCCGCGGGCGTGGACCGCGGAGGCGCCGTTACCGGGCGGCAATTTCGTTTTTGACGGCGGTCCCGCGCTGGTGGCAGGCACGCGGCGGCGCTGGCCGTTGCTGAGCCCGCAACGCGCGCGCCGGCTGGTCGGCGCCTACGGCACGCGCGTCGAGCAGGTGTTGGAGGCGCCGGACGGCCAATGCTTCGGCGAGGACCTCACTGCCGGCGAGGTCCGCTATCTGATGCGCAAGGAATGGGCGCTGACCGCCGAGGACGTGCTGTGGCGCCGGTCCAAGCTCGGCCTGCGGTTTTCCGCCGCCCAGACGGCTGCTTTGGAAGCCTTCATGCAGATAAAATGAGCGTGCCATCGCTCAAATTGTATCGATTCATTTTAGCCGGATTTTAGTCGCTTGTGGTGAGGTAACCCGAAGGTTTTTCGGCATTACATGGGCGATGTCGGCACAGGCTGAATCGGTGGCACACGTGATCGCGCAACGCCTCATGGCGCTGCGGGTGCTGATCGTCGATGACGATCCCACCATGCGCAAGGTCACGCGCTCGCTCCTGCAAGCCGTCGGCGTGCGAACGATTCACGAGGCCAACGACGGGCGTTCGGGGCTTGCGGCGATATGCAGCTTCGGGCCGGATGTCGTCGTCCTCGATTGGGAAATGCCAAGCCCGAACGGCCCCGAATTCGTGCGGACCGTGCGCTCGCCGGAAACGTTCGCGTTGCCCGACGTGCCGATCATCATGCTCACCGGCTATGGCGAGCGCTCGCGGGTGGAGGAAGCGATCGGCCTCGGCGTCAACGATTTCCTGCTCAAGCCGGTCTTGACCAAGGCGCTGATGGGCCGGCTGGTTTCGCTGATCGCCAAGCCGCGCAAAATGATCAAGAAGGGCGACTATTACGGGCCCGAACCGCGCCAGCTATCGAGTTACAAGCCGGAATCGGAAGTCGCCGCGTGCCTCTGACCGATTAACGAAACGCTCACCACGTCGCAGGCCCGGCCGCGTCCGCCGCGGCATTACCGAACGCTCGGCAAATCTTTTACCAACCCGCAAGGCGGTCATGGTCTGATGCCACCAACGATTGAAAATTACCGGATCGACATGTCATCGAGGTCGTCGAAGCAAGACGTGACCGACCGTATCCAGTCGCTTTGCGTGCTGGTGGTCGATGACAATCAGTACATGCGCAAGATGATCCGCAACCTTCTGGTCAATTGCGGCATCAAGGATATTTACGAGGCGGCCGACGGCATCGCCGCGCTCGACACCATCCGCACCGTCGGACCCGACGTGGTGATCCTCGATTGGGAAATGCCGCTGTTGAGCGGCGCGGAGCTGGTGCGGATCGTGCGGTCACCCGGCGTGTTTCCGGTGCCCGACTTGCCGATCATCATGCTCAGCGGCTATGGCGAGCGCTGGCGTGTGGTCGAGGCGATGCGGCTCGGCGTCAACGAGTACCTGGTCAAGCCGGTCTCGGCGAAGGCGCTTTACGACCGGATGGTGTCGATCACCATGCAGCCGCGTCCGGCTGTGCAACTGGGCGACTATTACGGACCGGAGCCGCGCAAGCTCGCCAACGAAGCGGTCGAGAGCGCCGAGCGCGCGGCCACGCTCGCCGAGACGGCGGTCGGCTGACGGCGCGCTTTCCCGTCCGGCATTTGTCGGCTTCCACGATTTGCGTTAGAGAAGCGGGCAGGATCATCTCCTGCTGCGGAGAGTACGATCGCCGCATCGAAACAAGACTTTGCGCCTTGGGCCGATCCGAACTCCCGTCCGCTGCTGCGCATCGAGGCTCTGACCAAGCGCTTCGGCGGCACCGCCGTGGTCGATCAGCTCTCACTCGACATCTATCAAGGCGAGTTCTTTGCCCTGCTCGGACCGTCCGGCTGCGGCAAGACGACGTTGCTGCGGCTGATCGCCGGGCTTGAGCGGCCGAACGCCGGCCGCGTCCTGCTCGACGGTGTGGATTTGACGCCGGAGCCGCCTTATCGGCGGCCGGTCAATTTGATGTTTCAGAACTATGCGCTGTTTCCGCATCTCAACGTCGAGGCCAACGTCGGTTTCGGCCTCAAGCAGGAAGGATTGGCGAAGCGGGAAATCGGGCGGCGCGTCGCCGACATGCTGGCGCTGGTCAAGCTCGAAGGTTACGGCGCACGCAAGCCGCATGAACTTTCCGGCGGCCAGCGCCAGCGCGTCGCGCTCGCGCGCTCGCTGGTCAAACGCCCGCGCGTGCATCTTCTGGACGAGCCGATGGCTGCGCTCGACAAGAAATTACGCGGCGAGACCCAGTTCGAGCTGATGGAATTGCAGCGCCAAGTCGGCCTGACATTCGTCATTGTCACGCACGATCAAAGCGAGGCGATGACGCTCGCCCATCGCATCGGCGTAATGGATCGCGGCCGGTTGATGCAGGTCGCGCCGCCTGCCGACGTCTACGAGCGGCCGGACTCGCGCTGGGTTGCCGACTTCATCGGTGACGTCAATTTGCTCGAAGGCCGGCTCGGCGACGACCGGGTGAGCATCGAAGGTACCGCCGCAGGCCGCTTGCGCGTGGCCGCCGAAGCCGTTGCGCCGGCGGGCGCCATGGTGTGGGTGGCGGTGCGGCCGGAACGCGTGCGCATCAGCCGCCAGCCGCCGCTGCCAGGTCTCGATAATTGCGTCGCAGCGACCGTCGTCGACATCGGTTATTTCGGCGACAAGTCGGTCTACAAGCTGCGGATCCGCGACGGCTCGCTGCTCAAGGCGGCAATCAACAGGGGTGCGGATGGCGACGGCGCCGTCGGCGTTGGCGAGCAAGTGTGGCTGACGTGGCCGCCCGAGGCCGCGCGGGTGCTGACACGATGACGGCAGCGCGGCGAAACGGTTCGATCCTGCAAAGGCTCGTGTGGCGCATCCCGTTCGCCTGGTTGTTCGCGTTTTTTCTGCTGCCGTTCCTGATCGTGGTGAAAATCAGCCTGTCGCAGACGGCGATCGCGCAGCCTCCCTACGCGCCGGTTTTCGACCTCGCCGCCGGCTGGCACGGCGTGGTCGCGTTCATCAAAGGACTATCGCTCGACAATTACCGGCTGGTCGGCTCCGACCCGATTTACGTCCTGTCCTACGTCAAGAGCGTGGAAATCGCCGCCTTTTCGACGCTGCTGTTGCTCCTCGTCGGATTTCCAATCGCGTACGGGATCGCGCGGACGCCGCGACGCGTCCAGGCCGTGCTGGTCTTGCTGACGGTACTGCCATTCTGGACCTCGCAACTCATCCGCGTTTACGCCTGGATGAACATCCTGCAACGCGACGGTCCGCTAAATGACGTGCTGATGGCGCTAAGGTTAGTGAAGGAACCGCCGGCCTGGCTTGCGACCGACACCGCCATCTACATCGGTATCGTCTATTCCTACCTGCCTTTCATGGTGCTGCCGGTGTACGCGATCTTGCAAAAACTCGATGAGTCGCTGCTGGAGGCGGCGGCCGACCTCGGCTGCCCGCGCTGGAAAACCTTCTGGCTGGTTACGCTGCCGCTCTCGTCGTCCGGCATCATGGCCGGCGTGCTGTTGTGCTTCATTCCGATCATCGGCGAGTTTGTCATTCCCGACCTGCTCGGCGGCTCGCAATCGCCGATGATCGGGCAGACGATCTGGCTGGAGTTTTTCGGCAACAAGGATTGGCCGGTGGCGTCGGCGGTCGCGGTCGTGCTGGTGTTTCTCCTGGTGACGCCGATTGTCTTCTATCAGAACCGGGCGATGCCTGTATTGGAGCGCGACTGAATTCATGCGCAAGGTTTCTGCCTTCAACATTGCCGCGATTTTCGTCGGCATTGCTTTTCTCTATCTCCCGATCGCGGTGCTGGTGATCTATTCATTCAATGCATCGCGTCTGGTGGCGGTGTGGGGCGGCTGGTCGACCCGATGGTATGCCGAACTTCTCAACGACGAGCCGTTGCTCGATGCCGCCTCGATCAGCATCCGTTTGGCGCTGACCTCGGCGACCCTGGCGACGGTGCTGGGCACGATGGCGGCGCTGGCGCTGGTTCGTTTCGGCCGCTTCCGCGGACGGCTTGCGTTCGCGGCGATGGTCTACGCGCCGCTGGTGATGCCGGAAGTCATCACCGGCCTGTCCCTGCTGCTGCTGTTCGTTGCCGTCGCCGCCGATCGCGGCTTCTGGACGGTCGCCGTCGCGCACACCACCATGGCGGTGTGCTTCGTCACCGTCATCGTGCAATCGCGCCTGATCGACTTCGACATGAGCCTCGAGGAAGCGGCGATGGATCTTGGCGCCCCGCCGTTACGAACGTTTGCGTCGGTGACTTTGCCGCTGATCTTTCCGGCGATTGCGGCGGCGTGGATGCTTGCTTTCGCTCTGTCCGTCGACGATCTGGTGATCGCAAGCTTCACTACCGGTCCCGGCGCGACGACGTTGCCGATCCGCATTTATTCGGAGGTGCGGCTTGGCGTGAAGCCGGAGATGAATGCGGTGTGCGCGATCATGGTCGCGGTGGTGGGCGCCGCGGTCATCATCGCCTCGCTGCTCGCCAAGATTATCGGGGCGCGCGGCACGCCGGTGCAGGCTCGATCCTGAAACCGGGCACGATCGTCGTTTCAACCCGAAGCTGTCGCGTCTATCGCGGTGCGTTGACCGCCGGCGCCGTCGTGCTGGTAGCCGCAGGCTGCGGCGACGCCAACAACTTGTCGATCACCGAACGTACCGCCGCGCCGGCGCTGCGGGACTTGATCGACTCAAGCAGCGGCGCTGCCGCGCCGGAACGGCGGATCAGGCTCTGGGCGTCCGGCAACATGATCGGATCGTCCCATTGGCCCTGCACCACGAACGGCAAATCGAACTCGTTGGCCGTTTCGCCGGAGACGAGGGTCGCTACTCCCTTGAGATCGAGGTCGCGCGTCGGCACCGAAACCTGGCCGCCGATGGCGACGCGCACCGCCGGACCGGTCATATGCATGTCTTCGACCGACACCTGGCCGTGATCGATCTTGACGGCGAGCGCCACCTGATCGAACGGGGTGCGGCCGGAGCGGAAGTCGCCGTTGCCCGACAACGGGCGGCGTTCGAGCCGGCGCAGCAACTGCTCGACGTCGATGCCGGCAAGCGCCCCGTTATGGGCTGTCAGGGTCGCGGTTCCGGCGAGCGTATCGGTCACCGCCAGCACGGAAGCGCCCGACCCGTCCAAATTGATCGACAGCGTGCCGCGGCCTTCGAGCCGGCGGATGCCGAATAATTGGCCGAGACAGCTCGCCAGATCTACATCGGCGAATTGCAGATGCGAGGTGACCGCGGCGCCATCGCTGATACTGGCGAGACTGAGCGAGCCGCGGGCGGTGCCGCCGAAGGCCTGCGATTCACCGATCGTGACGTCGAGCTTGCCGCTGCGCATGGTGGTGGCGACGGCGGTGCGGCCAAGTTTCGCGCTGCCAACTTTGACGTTGGCGGCCGAAAGCCGCAGGTCGAGGTCGAAGTCGGCCAAGCCGTCGAGCGAAATCGGCAACTGATCCCAGTTGCGCTCGTTGGCGGCGAGGATATGCACGCCCGACACGTAAGGCGTCAGGTCGAGTGCATCGGCCGCGAGCGTGCCCTGAACGGTCCGGTGATCGGTCGACAGCGTGATCACTCCTTCGGCAACGTTGCCGTCGAGTTCGACGTTG
This sequence comes from Hyphomicrobiales bacterium, assembly GCA_019075925.1. GTDB lineage: Bacteria > Pseudomonadota > Alphaproteobacteria > Rhizobiales > Xanthobacteraceae > BOG-931. Next base: position 14,964 of record JAGXAC010000029.1, read on the forward strand.
ACGCCGGAGAGCGAAACGATGCCGTTGGCGACGCCGCTATGGGCGCGCAGCGCAAATCGCCCGAAACCGCCGAAAGGCAGGTGGCCGATGGCGCTCCAAAGCATGGCATCGCGCAGCGAGGGCGATTCCACGCTCAGCGTGCCGTCGATGCGCATGGTTGGCCGGGCGCTCATGGCGCCGTCAAACGCCGCTTTCACCAGCGCGCTGGAGAGCCGCACCTTGATGCCGGAATGCTCGCCGCTCAGCGCGGAGAGAAAATCGCCGAGCGTAAAGCTTGCCTCGATCGGCTGGTCGCGCCAGACAAAGCGGCCGTTGGCGCCGAAGCTGCGCGAGATCGACGGCCACGCGAGTTGAAAATCCAGGTTTGACAGCCGATCGACGACTTCATTGCCGTCGTATTGCTTATGGATGATGACCGTGCCGTCCTGGATGCCGATTTCCGAGAACGAAGCATCTCGCCCGGGGTCGCGCTGCAGCGCCTGCGCCAGCGATCGGATCAGCCCGGCCCAGTTGGTTTCGCCGCTGGGCAGGAACCGCACGGCGATCGCCGGCCGCACCAGCGTCAAATCGGCGATTTCGATCCGTCCGGCCAGCAACGGAAAATACCGCAAATGCGCGGTCAATTCGTCGGCGACGATGGCCGGTTCACCGTTGCCGTCATCGCCCAGCAACACGTGATGAAAGCTGACGGTGCCGGACGGGAACAGCGAAATCGCGACGTTGCCGCGCAAGATCGGGTCGAGTCCGGTGACGGCGTGGATTTCCTTGATCACCGCGTTGCGCACGGACGCCGCAGGAACGAACAACGACAAGCCGACCAGCGTGACGACAATCGCCGCAACCAGGGCGGCGACGGCAATCGCAAGGCGTTTCAAGCCGGTAGCCGCGGTCACGTGGGCGTTCCGATTTTGCTAAAGCCGCTCGACTATACGGGGCGGAAGAGTGGCAGGAAACATGGCGATAATCTATGTCGCTTTCGTGGCCGGCCGTGCCTGCAAATCGTTGCCCGAGAACGATAATTTCCAGCCTGCCGCGGCGGCCTAGCGGATCGACAGCCGCCGCGCCGTAATTGCCGGACCTTGTGCCACCTCGGCGATCATCTTTTTGACGATCGCCTGCCCGAACGAACCGAAGTTTTGCGCCACCGTCACGAAGGCGCCGGGGCCGCCGACCACGTGCTCGCGGTAATACTTCTCCAGACCGCCCGGCGGATTGGTGTGGTCCGGATTCCAGACGAGCGGCGTCTCGCTGAGAATGACCAGCCCGTTGATGGTCACGTCGTGGGCCAACGCTTCGTCGCGGGCAAGGATCACGTCGCGTCCCGCGTTGTTGGTGCCGTCGCCCGAAACGTCGATCGTGCGGCGCGCCGATTCGAACGGTGCGCGCGCAAGCTGTCCCATGGCGAATTCGATGGCGCCCGATATCGAGGTGCGATCGCCAAACGAACGCGGCGCTTCCAGTAAACGGTCGCCGAACCGCTTGGCGGATTCCGCGCCGGCGATGGCCGTCCAATCGATCACAACACGCTGCGAGCCGACGCCGGACCATTCGACGAACGTCAGGCCGATGCGGCGGTTACGGCCCGACCCGATCGCTTCGAGGACGCGCGGGTCGGAGATCGCCGCCGCATAGCCTTGGCGTTGGAGCTGGAATTTCTCGGCATCGATGCTTCGCGAGACGTCGGCGGCCAGCACCAGGAGGAGATCGACCTGGTCGGCCGCGGACGCCACGGATGGCAGCGCGGCAAGCAGCGCTCCGGTCAAGAACAGCAGGGTCCTGACCGTGCGCTTCATGTTGACTGTCCGTCAGGCGTCGGCGACCGCGTGAATCGCCGCGCGAATTCGCTGATACGTGCCGCACCGGCAGATGTTGGTGATGGCGGCGTCGATTTCGGCATCGGTCGGCTTCGGCGTATGTCTGAGCAGAGCCACCACCGTCATGATCATGCCGCTCTGACAGTAACCACATTGTGGCACGTCGAGATCGAGCCAGGCCTTTTGCACAGGATGCAGCTTGCCCTTCTCGGCAAGCGATTCGATGGTCGTCACTTTTCTGGCGCCGAGCGTGCCGATCGGCATCTGGCACGATCGCCTCGGAACACCGTCGATATGCACCGTGCAGGCGCCACATTGGGCGATGCCGCAGCCATACTTGGTGCCGGTCAGGCCGAGGGTGTCGCGCAGCACCCAGAGTAGGGGCGTGTCGGGCTCGACATCGACGTCGTACGACCTTCCGTTGACGGAAAGCGTTGTCATCTCATCGTTCCGCGATTGCGACCGAGGGGCATTCCATGACCGGACCGTGTCGGCCGATTTTACCCGGTTGCAACGGGCCCGCAAATACGCAAATCCGCGCGCTTCGAAAAGCCGGACTGAGTTGAAACTTCAAGCCAGACCGAGATAAGCCTCGCGCACCGCCGGATCGTCGATCAGGTCCTTGGCGGCGCCGCTGCGGGCGATCGAGCCGGTATCCATGACGTAGCCACGGTCGGCAAGCGACAATGCGAGGTGGATGTCCTGCTCGACCAGGAGGACGGTAACGTCTTGTTTACGGATTTCCACGAGCACGTCCATCAGCTGCTCGACCACGACAGGCGCGAGGCCGAGGCTCATCTCGTCGATCATCAGGAGCTGCGGGCGCGCCATCAGTCCGCGCGCCATCGCGCACATTTGCTGTTCGCCGCCGGACATCGATCCGGCGAGTTGCGTGCGCCGTTCGCCCAGACGCGGAAACAGGGTGTACATGCGGTCGAGGTCGTTGGCGACGGCCGCCCGGTCGCGGCGGCGATAGGCGCCCATCAAGAGATTGTCCGCGACCGTCATGCGGTCGAACAATTGGCGGCCTTCCGGCACCTGGACCAGGCCGGTGGCGAAGGCTTCGTCCGGGGTCTTCGCCACGAGGTCATCGTTGTTGAAGCTGATCGTGCCGGTGCAAGGGATGACGCGCGACAGTGCGCGCAACAGCGTGGTCTTGCCGGCCCCGTTCGAGCCGACCAAGGCGACGATTTCGGCGCGCCGCACTTCGAGCGAGACATTGCGCAGGGCCGGCATGCCGCCGTAACCGGCGCCCAGTCCGTTGACCACCAGGAGCGGCTCCCGCTCCTTCGGCGCGCCGGCTGTGGTCACGCTCGCCTCCTGCCGAGATAGGCCTCGATTACCTTGCTGTTCGACAGCACCGCGTCGGGCTGACCGTCGGCGATCTTGTCGCCGTGATGCAGGACCAGCAGGCGATCCGACAATCGTTTGATCGCCTTGATGACGTGTTCGATCACCAGAATGCTGATGCCGCTTTCGCGGATCTTCCTGAGCACGTCGATGACTTCGTCGATCTCGACGAGGTTCAATCCGGCCATCACTTCGTCGCACAGCAGCACCTTGGGCTGCATGGCGAGCGCCTTGGCGAGTTCGAGCCGCTTGCGGTTGGGGCCGCCGAGCTCCTCGGCGCGTTGCGACGCGAACTTGCCGAGACCGACGAATTCGAGCTGGGTGCGGGCTTTGTCGCGCGCTTTGGCGAGGTCGCTCTCGCCCGAGCCATGGCCGAACAGGGCGCCGACCGCGACGTTGTCCAGCACGGAGAGGCCGGGAAACGGCCGCATGATCTGGAACGTCCGGCCGATGCCGAGGCGGGCGCGGCGGTATGCGGCGAGACCGGTGATCCTCATGCCTTCAAAAACGATGTCACCCGACGTCGGCCGCAGCGTGCCGCTGATCAGGCTGACCAGGGTAGTCTTGCCGGCGCCATTTGGGCCGATCACGCCGAGGATTTCGCCTTGGCCGAGCGTGAAGCTGATGTCGCTGACCGCCACCAGCCCGGCGAAACGGCGGGTGACGTTTGTGACTTCGAGGATCGCACTCATATCCTGTGCGCCCGCAGATTTTCGACAAAGTAACGCCAGCCGGCGGTACGGAACTGGCGCATCACGTCCGCTACGCCCCGCGGCATCAGCACCACCGCCGCGACCACGACCGCGCCGAAAAACAGGCCGGCGAGGTTGGTCACTTTACTCGACAGGATTTCGGACACCGCCGAAAGCACGAAGGCGCCGAGCACCGGACCGAGCACCGTGCCGGGCCCGCCGAACACCGCCATGATGATCATCTTGACGTTGAGGCTGATATCGAAGGCGCTGTCGGGATCGAGGAACGTGATCCAGTAGGCATGGATGCCGCCGGCAAGCGCGGTGAACACGCCCGATAACGCGAACGCCAGCACCTTATAAAGCGTCGTGTTGACGCCCATGACGGCCGCGCCTTCCTCGTTCTCGCGGATGGCGATCAGGCCGAAGCCGAAGCGGCTGCGGGTCAGCCAGAATACCGTCAGGGTCGCGATCACGAGCAGGCCCAGCGAGAGTTCGTAGAACAAGTGGTCGTTGTTGAGCGGCGGCAGCACCAGGCCGATGTTCTGGCCGGCGATGCCGATGTTCGAGACGATCGCGCTCATCACCTGCGCGAGCCCCAGCGTGGCGATAGCGAAGTAGTGGCCCTTGAGGCGAAGCACCGGAACGCCGAGCAGGAAGGCGAACGCGACCGCAAGCCCCGCGCCGAAGATCATCCCGACCGCGAACGGCAGGTTCCATTGCACCATGGCGATGGCGACGCCGTAACTGCCGAGGCCGTAGAACACCGAATTGCCGAACGAAGCATAACCGGTGTAGCCGCCGATGATGTTCCAGCCCTGCGCCAGTACGGCGAGCAGCAGCGCGTTGATGCCGAATTGCACGATCACGTCGGAGCTGAACAGCGGCACCGTCGCCAGGACGGCGACGACCGCGACGATTGCGACGGCAACGCCGAGCCGAGACGCGGTCATGCGGTCTTTCCCAACAGGCCGCTGGGCCGCACGATCAGGACCAGGACCAGTATCCCGAAGCTTGCCACGTCGCCGAACGTCGCGCCGACATACAGCACCGTCAGCGACTCGATGAGGCCGAGCACCAGCCCGCCGACCAGCACGCCGAGCGGATTATCGAGTCCGCCGATGATCGAAATCGCGAAGCATTTCGCGGTCAATGTCGCGCCGATATACGGATTGATCTGCGACACGGTGCCGTAAAGAGAGCCGGCGGCGCCGGCGAGACCGATGCCGATGCCGAACGTCACCGCGTAAAGATGGCGCGGCTCGACGCCGTAGAGGCGGGCGGCAACCAGGTTCTGCGCGGTCGCACGAATGGCGCGGCCGAGCCTGGTCCGCAGCAGGAAAATCCACACGCCGACGGTCAGCACTGCCGCGACACCGAACGCCATCAACCGCGCCAGCGGCACCACCAGCGGCCCCAGCGCAATGCCGTTGCCGGCATAAGGCGGATTGATGGTGCGGAAGTCGGCCGAGAAGGCGAGTTGCGCCAGATAGGTCAGCACCACTTCGAGGCCGAACGTGATGAGCAGCGTGTTGAACATCGGCGCCCGCACCACGAGGTTCAGCAGGCCGCGCTGCAACGCGTAACCGACGCAGAACATAATGATCGCCGTCAGCGGCAGGCCCAGGAACGGGTCGATGCCGAGATATGTATAGAGATGCCAGGCGAGGTAAGCGCCCAGCATGATGAACGCACCATGCGCGAGGTTGACGATGTTGAGGACGCCCCAAACCAAGGCAAGCCCCAATGCCATCACGGCATAGAGGCCACCCAGCAACACGCCATTGATCAGGACTTGCGCAAGCAAATCCAAGCGTTACCCCGCCCCCTGAACGATGCCGGCGCGATCAGCGCGCGTTCCAGGCCGGCATCGGATACTTCGGCTTTTCGATGAAGCCTTTGCCGCCATAGATCGCCACCACCTTGTCGTTCTGGACCTGGATGACCGTCTGCGCCAGGCTGATCTGGCCGTTTTCGGCAAAGGTGATGGTGCCATAAAGGCTCGGGAAGTTCAGCTTGGCGATGGCGTCGCGCACCTTTTTCGGATCGAGCGTGCCTGCATTCTCGATCGCTTCGGCCAGCGCTTCGACGTCGGCCGCGCCGGAAGCGGCGTGATAATCCGGATCGTAGCCGTACTTCGCCTTGTAGGCCGCGGCGAACTGCACCGCATCGCCGAACCAGCGATCCTTCAGGCTCGCGCTCGGCAGCCAGGCGGTCATCCCGAACGCATAGTCGGCATCCTTGCCGAGCGCCTTGCGGAAATCCTCGCTCGGAACGCCGACCGTGAACGAATACATTTTCGGAGCGACCGCGAGGCTCTTGGCCTGACGCACGAAGTTCAGGATCTCGGTTTCATGTCCGGCCACCAGCACCGCATCGGCGTTGGCGCTTTTGATCTGCGATAGCAGCGAATTGAAATCGCTGGCGTTCGAGGTGTAACGCTCGTCGATCACCGTTTTCAGCCCGGCTTTCTCAATCAGCGGCTTCGTGCCCTTGGCGACCGATACGTCGAAGGCATCGTCGGCGTAGAGCAGCGCGACGGTCTTCGGCGCCGGGTTCAATTGCTTGAGCATGTCGATCGTCGACGCAAAATAATTGCTGGCCGGCGCGAGCGTGCCGAAGATGTATTTGAACTTCCGCGCGAAGATCTGGTCAGAGGCGCCGCCGCCTTCCACCATCGGCACCTCATACTTCTCGGACACCGCGGAATCGGCGAGGGCGAAATTGCTGGCGAACGGGCCGAGCAGCAGGTTGACTTTATCCTGCGAAATGAGCTGCGTGTACTGACGCACGCTCAGATTTACGTCGGACTGATTGTCGTAAAGCTTCAACGCCAGCTTGTGTTTGACATTTCCTACTTTTACGCCGCCGGCGGCGTTGATCTTGTCGATCGCGAATTCGTAGGCGTCCTTGTAATAGCGGCCGGTATTGGCGACCGGGCCGGTAAGCTGCACCGAGGCGCCGAGGACAATGTCCTGGGCGAACGCAGGCGCGCCCAACAGCGTGACGACCAAAGTCAGCAACAGCGCCCCGGATGTGCGCAAGACAGTGTGTGCCATAAAAATCTCCCTGAAAATCTTCGCGATCGGATGGCGTCCTTGACGCCATTGACGCCGCGATTCTATCAACGGCCGATCCGGACGATGGCGACTGAGCTCCGCTCGGTCCGGACCGGCGCCCGGCGTCGAGGCGCCACTTTCACATGCTCAAGGCCGCGGATCACGTTACCGCCCGCTGCCGGGACACCATGCCGCATGGGTTTGTCGGCCCGCACACGATGCCGATGATCGTTCGCGCACGCTTTAGCGCAAACCGCGACACGACGCCAAAACGTAATGGCGAGGCGGCTTACATCCGGCGGTAGGTATAGGGTTCGTCGTGCTGCTCGGCGGCGAGCGCTGCGACCTTATCGTGTTCGGGCGCAAGGTGGCACACCGGGTCGGTCGCGCGGGCATCGCCGGTCAATGCAAAGGCCTGACAGCGGCAACCGCCAAAATCGACGTCGCGCCGCGCGCAACTGCGGCACGGTTCCCGCATCCACGCTGTGCCCCGAAAGGCATTGAAGGCCGGCGAGTTCGCCCAGATGTCGGCCAGCGAGTGCTCGCGCACCGACCAGAATTCAAGGCCGGGAATGGTCTCGGCGGCGTGGCAGGGCAGCACCTTTCCTGCCGGGGTCACATTGAGCGAGCGGCGGCCCCAGCCGCCGACGCAAGGTTTGGGCAGCCGGGCATGATAATCGGGCACCACCGCGTCGATGACGATTTCGCCACGATGACGTGTCCGCAATGTCTCGACTTCGGCCGCCGCGCGCTTGACCTGATCCGTGGTCGGCATCAAGGCGGCGCGGTTTTTCAGCGCCCAGCCGTAATATTGCGCGTGCGCGATCTCGACCCGGCTGGCGCCAAGCCAGAGCGCCAGCGCCACCATGTCGCCGAGGTGGTCGATGTTGGCCCGGTGCATCACCGCGTTGACCGTAAGCGGAATTTTCAGGCGCACGACCTCGGCCGCAAGCGCCTGCTTGCGCGCAAAGGCGCCGGCGTAGCCGGCAATCCGGTCGGCGCTTTCAGGGGTGTTGTCCTGGATCGAAATCTGCACATGGTCGAGCCCGGTGTCGGCAAGCTGCCGCAAGGTGTCCGCGGTGATGCCGACCGCCGAGGTAATGAGATTGCTGTAAAGGCCGGCGGAACGCGCCGCCGCTACCAGGTCGGCGAGGTCGCGGCGTGCGCCGGGTTCGCCGCCGGAGAGATGCACCTGCAACACGCCCAGTCCGGCAGCTTCGGCGAATACGCGCGCCCAGGTCGGCGTATCGAGTTCATCCTGTCGCGGATCGAGCGCCAGCGGGTTCGAGCAATACGGACAACCGAGCGGGCAGCGGTGGGTGAGTTCGGCCAACAGGCCGAGCGGATTATGCAAAGCTTTGCCGGTTTCCGCCATGCGGTCACAGTTCCAGAAGCTTTTTGTCCGCGAGCCCCCGCAGCAGCGTCGTCACGTCGGCAAGGATGCGGTCGCGTGGCGCCGCGAAGCTCTGCGCCAGATCGTCGATAATGGCGCGGAATGTCGCCTCGCCGGTGCAGCGTTTAAGAACTTCGACGGCGATGGCGTCGGCTTTGAACACGCGTTCGGGCGCCAGCAAAACCCAGCCGCCCTGCGCTTCGTTATGCACCAGCCGCACGCCGCGCGGCAGGCGTGGGCAAACGTCCGGAGCGATTGCCGCCGCCTCCCTCACGATTGATCCTTGGGCACGAACGCGCCCGGCGGCACCTGCTTCGGAGCGACATAGGCGTGATAGAGCGCATCCAGCATCGCCCACAGCACGTCGCATTTGAATTCGAGCGCCGCGATCACGCTGCGTTGCGTCTCGGGGGCGCGCGCATGCGTCTTGACGTAATCAAGCGCGAAGCGCGAGTCGCGTTCGGCTTGCGGCGGCCGCTGCGAAAAATAGGCCAGCGTTTCCGCCGTCACGAAATCGTAGTTCTTCAGCATGCCTTCCATGCGTTCGCTGATGATCGCCGGCGAAAAAAGTTCCGTCAGCGACGAAGCGATGGCTTCAAGCAACGTCTTTTCGCGCACGAAGCGGACATAGGCATCGACGGCAAAGCGCGTCGCCGGCAACAGGCCGCGCAGCGAAACGACGTAGTCGCGGTCGAGCCCGAGACCGTCGGTGAGCTTAAGCCAGCGCGCGATACCGCCTTCGCCCTCGCGTGCGCCGTCGTGATCGACCAGTCGACTGCGCCATTCGCGGCGGATCGCCGGATCGTCGCAACGCGCGATCAGGCTTGCATCTTTGATCGGAATTTGCGCCTGATAATAGTAGCGATTGAGCGCCCAGGCCTGCACCTGACCCTTGCTGCAAGCGCCGCCGTGCAGAAGCTTGTGGAACGGATGCAGCCGGTGATAGCGGCGCGCCCCGATGTCGCGCAGGCGGCCTTCGAGTTCGTCCGCACTCAACGCATTCACAACGCGATCTCCATACCGTCGTAGGCGATTTCAAAGCCCGCTTGCTCCACTGTACGCCGTTCGGCCGAACCTTCGATTAAAATCGGATTGGTGTTGTTGATGTGGATCAGAATGCGGCGGCCGCCAAGTCCGGCCAATGCGGCCAGAGTTCCGCCGTCGCCGCTGAGCGGCAGATGCCCCATCCGGCGGCCGGTCTTGTCGCCGGTGCCGGTGGCGATCATTTCGTCGTCGGTAAACAGCGTGCCGTCGAACAGCACGACGTCGGCGCGTTGAAGCCGCGCCCGCAACGCCGGCGTCATGGCGGCGGCGCCCGGCACGTAGACAAGTCTTCGCGTGCCGCAGCGGAGCTCGATGCCGACATTGGCGCCGGTCTCCGTGGCGAGCGCCGGGTCTTTGCCTTCGAGGTAAAGGGCGATTTTGCCAGGAACGCTGAACAATTCGGCGCTGATGCCGCCGGCCGGCGCAAACGGCGCGTCGCCGGCGACGGCGCAGCGGCGGACCTCTTCGCCAAGCACATTAAGCATCGGGTTGGCGGCCAATGTGTTGAGGGTCTCGGCGGTTGCGAACAAGGCGAAGCCTTGCCGTTCGCGTAGCGTCAAAAGCCCGGCGATCTGGTCGATTTCCGCGCCAGTCAGAATGACCGAGCTAATCGGGCTTGATCGTGGTGGCCGGGCCGGCTGCAAAACCGGCGTCGCCAAAAGCTGCGCGCGCAGATCGGGCGAAGCGTTCAGCAAAACCCAGTGTTCGCCATCCGCCGAAACGGCGAGGCTAGCTTGCGTCGCGCGCTTGACCCGCGGGTCGCCGGCCCAGGCAAGGCGGCACACCGGGCAGGCACAATTCCATTGCGGAAAACCGCCACCTGCCGCTGCACCGAGGACGATGGCGGTCAAGGGCCCCATTCACGGGGATCGCGGCGACGTATGCGTGTGAATTAGAACTCGGCCGGCAGATAGCCGTTGATCTCGAGCCCGATGCAGATTTCGACGAGGGTCGGAGTTGTCCAGGCCATGGCGTTTCCTTTGCACACCGGGGAGCGCAACCGATTTGGATGCGCTTCCGCTGAGCCGATAAAATAAGTCTTCGACGGCACCTCCGACAAGCAAATTCTCCGGCTTTTTTCGATTCCGGTGGGCGTTCGCCCTCTCCGGGGCAGATTGCCACGCTCCCTTTTCACTCCTTTTCACACCGTCTGAACAAGGGCATGGTGCGCGGCCAGTGGCATCGCCGCGTCGAACCGCCGCGATGCGCGTGCGTCGAGAATGCCATTTTTGGGAGGAAAACAATGAGTTATCACGCTACCAGGCGCCACGTCGCCGGCGGGGTCGGCGCGGCTTTGTTGGTTGCCGCCTTGGCCGCGGCGCCGGCGCCGGCTTCGGCGCAGAGTAAGGAGCCGATCAAAATCGGCTTCAGCATGGCGCTCACCGGTCCGCTTGCGGCGAACGGCAAGCAAGCGCTTCTCGGCGCCCAGATCTGGGCGGAAGAGATCAACGCCAAGGGCGGTCTGCTCGGCCGCAAGGTCGATCTGGTCTATTACGACGATCAGTCCAAGCCGGCCACGGTGCCCGGCATCTACACCAAACTGTTGGACGTCGACAAAGTCGACCTCGTGGTCGGTCCTTACGGTACCAACATGAACGCGCCCGCCATGCCCGTCATCATGCAGAAGGGCAAGGTGTTCATCAGCCTGTTCGCGCTCGACGTGAACAGCGAGTTCCACTATCCGAAATATTTCTCGTTCCTGCCGGTCGGTCCGAAGCCGCGTGACGCGTTCAACGAGGGCTTCTTCCAGGTCGCGGCACAACAGAATCCGAAGCCGAAAACCGTTTCGTTGATCGCCGAGGACGCCGAGTTCGCACGCAATGCCTGCGAAGGCGCCCGCAACAATGCGAAGGAATACGGCTTCAAGGT
>JAGXAC010000201.1 GCA_019075925.1 Hyphomicrobiales bacterium
CCAGCCAGGCCTTTGCGCGTGTGCTGACCTTGCCGCTGAAAATGACCACGGCTGCGATCAGCACCAGCAGGTAAGCGGGACCATTGTTGATCGGCAAACCGACGGCCGCGACGGCAAGGACAAGAACGCCGGTCCGGCGCCATCCAGCGCCGGCTGAGGTCGATTCCATGTGCAGCGATGTCATCCGACGCCCGATTCCAATTCACCCTTGCCTACCATGGCGATTTGGCTCAAATCCATGCCGCACGCGGCGAAGGGGTGATTTACACTCGGTTTGACGATGATCGGTCTGGGCATTGTCGGCTGCAATTACGGACGCATTGTGCAATTGCCGGCGTTCCGCGCCGATCCTCGCTGCGAGGTGGTGGCGCTGGCCGGCAGCAATCTTGCGCGTGCAAGCGGCTTTGCACGCGCCGCCGGCGTGCCCAACGCATACGGCGACTGGCGTGCGCTGGTGGAAGATCCGTCGGTGCAGGCGGTAGCGATCGCCACCGTGCCGTCCGTACAGGCACAGGTCGCGATCCATGCGCTCGCAATCGGCAAGCCGGTCTTTGCCGAAAAGCCGATGGCCGGCAACTTGACCGACGCAGGCGCTATGCTGCGGCAAGCGCGAGCCGCGGGCCTTCCGGCGATGATCGATTTTAATTTCCCTCAGATTGTGAGCTGGCAACGCGCCAAGACGATGATCGATGCCGGAGCAATCGGCGCCTTGCGCCACCTTGCGGTGCACTGGCACGTGGAGAATCGTGCCGTGCAGGCTCGCATGCGAAACTGGAAGACCCTGAGCGACGACGGCGGCGGCGTGCTCGGCAACTTCATCAGCCATTGCTTCCATTATTTGGAATGGTTCTGCGGCCCGATCGCGAAGCTCACTGCGCGGTTGTCGGCGCTTCCCGGCGACGATGACCTGCAAACCACGGCGACCATGGCGCTCGAGTTTGCCGCCGGCCCGATGGGCAGTCTATCGATGAGCTGCGCGTCTTATCTCGGCAGCGGCCACCGCATCGAGTTTTACGGCGAAGACGGCACGCTTGTGCTGAACAATCCGGGCGCCGATTACATGCGCGGATTCGAACTTAGCTACGGCAAACGTCCGTCTGCAGCGTTGACGCACATTATCGGCGACGATCCTGCCGAAGCACATTATCCGGACGGCCGTATTGCGCCGGTGTCGCGGTTGGCAAACCGTTTTTTCGACGCGATCGAAACCGGCGCTGTGGCACGACCCGGTTTTGCCGAAGGCTATCGCGTGCAGCAGTTGATCGATGCGGCGCGACGTTCGCATGGTCAAGGTCGGGCAGTCGAAATCGCGGGTGCCGCGGCCGAAGAAGGGATGTAGACGTGAGTAGCAACCGCGTCCTCGTCACCGGCGGCTCGGGCTTTATTGGTGCGGCGTTGGTGAAGGCCTTGCTGCGCAGTGGAAGCCACGTGCGCGTGCTTGACGACAATTCGCGCGGCAGTCCGCGGCGGCTTGCGGACGTAACCGCAGATATTGAATTCGTCGCCGCCGATATCCGCGATGCCGGTGCTGTCGAGCGCGCGGCGCGGGGCATCGACGAGGTGCATCACCTTGCTTTCGTCAACGGTACGGAATTTTTCTACAAGGCGCCCGATCTCGTGCTCGACGTCGGTGTGCAGGGCATGATCAATGTCATCAATGCCTGCCGCCGGAATGACATCGGCACCCTCGTTCTTGCCTCAAGCTCGGAGGTGTATCAGACGCCACCGAACATTCCGACCGACGAAAAAGTGCCGCTTGTCGTGCCCGACCCGCTCAACCCGCGCTATTCGTACGGCGCCGGCAAGCTAATCAGCGAGGTGATGGCGATCAATTATGGCCGCAAGTTCTTTCAGCGCGTTCTGATCTTCCGGCCACACAACGTCTACGGTCCTGACATGGGATTTGAGCACGTGATCCCACAATTTGCCCTGCGGTTACTTGCGATTGCCAAAGCACAACCGGCAGGGCGGTTGTATTTCGAAATTCAGGGCACCGGCATGGAGACCCGCAGTTTCTGCTTTATCGACGACCTCGTCGCCGGCGTTATTACGGTGCGCGACAAGGGCGAACACCTCGGCATTTATCACTTGGGGACCATGGAAGAAGTGAGTATAGCGGATTTGGCGCATCGTATTGCCCGTTACGCCGGGCGGGAGATCGCGCTGGTGGCAGGTCCGCCGGCGGAGGGCGGGACGCCGCGCCGATGTCCCAACATTTCGAAAGTGGAGCGTTTAGGTTATAAACCCCGCGTATCGCTCGACCAGGGTTTGCAACCAACCCTCGAATGGTATTGGAACAACACCAACCTCGCGCCGCAAACGTAACCCGCGTTTAGTTCCGTGAACAATCGTCCCTTGCGATCCGGTAAAGTCGCGCGTGCCATCGGCAGCGGCGCCAGCGTTCCGCTCGAATGCTGCCAAGTCTGCGGCCACGCTCCGCTCGACGACGTGCTGTCGCTCGGCTACATGCCGCCGGTCAACCAGATGGTGTCGATCGGCGAGGTGCCGCGCCAGCAGCCGTGGTTTCCGACGAATCTCCTGCACTGCCGCAATTGCGACCTGGTGCAACTCGGTCTGGTGGTCGATCCCGTCATCATCTTTCCGCCGGACTATCCCTACACCAGCGGTACCACCAAACTGTTGCGCGACAACTTTGCCGATCTCGCGCGCGAGTCGGTGGCGATGCTTGGTCTCGGCAAGGACGACCTGGTGATAGATATCGGCTCGAATGACGGCACGCTGTTGTCGAATTTCAAAAATGGCGGTCATCGCGTGCTCGGCATCGAGCCGACCGACGTCGGCGACATCGCCAATTCGCGCGGCATTTCGACGGTAAAGCGATATTTCGGGTTGTCGGTCGCGCGCGAGGTGCGGCGCGAGCATGGCGCAGCCAGTGTCGTCACCGCGGCGAACTGTTTCGCTCATATCGAGGATGTGCACGCTGTCGTCGAAGCCGTGGTCGAAATGCTCGAGCACGATGGTGTATTCATTTCCGAGTCTCACTATCTGATCCCACTGATCGACACGCTGCAATACGACACGATCTATCACGAGCACCTTCGCTATTATTCTCTTGCGAGCCTCAAGTACCTTTTGGAAATGCACGATCTTGAGGTAATCCACGCGCGGCCAATTCCGAGTCACGGCGGCTCGATCCGCGTCTATGCCGCGCGCAAGGGTGCGCATCCGGTGCGCGACAGCGTCCGGCGCATGCTCGACGCTGAACCGCGCAAGGCGGCCTTGGCGGCGCGTCTGGGATCGTTTCGTCGCGAGGTCGTGATGTCGAAACTGCGATTGTTGGCGATGCTGCGCGATCTTAAAGAGAACGGGGCGCGCATCGTCGGTATTAGCGCGCCGTCGCGGGCGAGCACTCTCGTCAACTATGTCGGTCTCGACGAGGGCATCATCGACTACGTCTGCGAAATTCCCGGCTCACTGAAGATCGGTAAATATATGCCGGGGACCCGCATAGAGGTGGTCGACGAAGCGCGGTTGTTCTCCGAGCAACCCGATTGCGCAGTGATATTTTCCTGGCACATTGCCGATGAACTGGCGCCGAAGCTCAAGGCAAAAGGCTTTCGTGGTCGGTTTATTTCGCCATTGCCGGTCCCGCGGGTGCTGTAGAATTCGCCGATGCCGAGCGTTCAGGATAAGAGCAAGGAAATTTCTTTCTTCGACGCGCACGCGGTGAGCGACGAATATGATGTGTTCACGCCGCAAGCCAATGCTCGCCTGATTGCGGCGTTCGTCCGGCTCAGCGGTTTATCGCCGGGCGCGGAGGTTGCCGATCTCGGCTGTGGTTCCGGTGTTTTTACCGAGTTACTACGGCGCGCCGGCTACACCAGCACCGGTCTCGACATCAGCCCCAAATTGATCGCGCTCGGCCGCAGCAAATATCCCGGGCTCGCACTGATCGAAGGCGATGCCGAAAATCTGCCGTTCGAGGACGCAAAACTGGACGGTGTATTGCTGAGCGGGCTCGTTCATCACTTTCCTGACCCGCGCCGATTGGCAGCCGAAGTGCGGCGTGTGCTCAGGCCCGGCGGTCGGTTCATGGCCTTTGACCCAAACCGCATGAACCCTTTCATGTGGCTCTATCGCGACCGCGCTTCGCCGTTCTACAGTCCGGTCGGCGTGACCGAGAATGAGCGGCCTATCCTGGCGCGGCAGGTCGCAGCGGTGTTCGCCGACGAGGGGTTTCGGGTACACAGCGATTATCTGGCCGGTCTTGCCTATCGGTATGTCGCCTCGCAGAGGACGAAAACAATGCTGCCGATCTACAATGCGATCGACGCGAAGGTTTTCACGCTGCCGTGCCTGAGGCCATTTCGCCCCTTCGTATTGACCAGCGGAGAAAAATTGCAATGACGGTGCGGCCCAATATCGCCTCTCCCGGCGAGCCGACCACGGTTGAAAACGCCGACGTTACTGTCGTCGGTGGCGCCGGTCACGTCGGCGTGCCGCTGGTCTTGGCGCTCGCGGAAGCGGGCATGCGGGTCAACGTCAACGACATCAACCAAAAAAGTCTCGCGACGTTGCAAGGCGGCCAATTGCCGTTCATCGAGCAGGGCGCCGACGGCGTACTCCGCCAAGCGTTGGCCAACCGCCGCCTCGTTTTCACCAATTCGTCCGACAGCATCTCCACCGGCGGGCCGGTTATTGTCACGATCGGCACCCCGATCGACGAGTTCCTCAATCCGGTACGCAAGGTCGTTCAGGACTGCATCGACGCCCTGCTGCCCGCGCTCGCCGACGGTCAGCTGCTTGTTCTTCGATCGACGGTTTTCCCGGGTACCACCGAATGGCTGGCCGACTATTTGCGAGCGCGCGGGCGCGAATTGAAAGTGGCCTTTTGTCCGGAACGCATCGTTCAAGGGCACGGACTGAGGGAACTGCACGAGATGCCGCAGATTATCAGCGGAACGAGCGCAGATGCGGAACGCGAAGCCGCGAAGTTGTTTGCACGGATCGCTCCCGAAGTGGTGGTGGTTTCGCCGATCGAGGCGGAGTTCGCCAAGCTGTTCAGCAACGCCTACCGCTACATCGAATTTGCCGCAACCAACGAGTTTTATCTGGTGGCAAAGTCGGCGGGTGTCGATTATCGGCGTGTATTAATGGCAATGACGCACAACTATCCGCGCTTGAAAGGCATGCCGCGGCCGGGCTTCGCCGCCGGCCCGTGCCTAGTCAAGGACACGATGCAGCTCAGCGCCTTCGCGCGCAATCAGTTTGGCCTTGGCCACGCGGCCTTGTTGATCAATGAGGGACTTGTGCTGCACGTCATCGACGATCTCAAGCACCGTTTCGAACTTGCGCATATGACGGTCGGATTGCTTGGTATGGCGTTTAAGGCGGAGAGTGACGATACGCGCGCCTCGCTTAGCTATAAGTTCAAAAAAGC
>JAGXAC010000202.1 GCA_019075925.1 Hyphomicrobiales bacterium
TCGCCGTCTGGTACTGAGCGCGCCGTCCATTATTTTATTTTCCTCTTATAAAGAGCCTGTCCGCTCGACATCGATTTTTTCTTATTTTCCTTATAAGCACGTTTTTCTTTTCGCACCGGTTCGTTTGGCCATCCGATGGGAGGCCGAGCTAAAACAGACCAACGCGAAATTGGGCGGTCGTCGCTGCGAGCGACCTTATTATTCATTTCTAAAATCGAGTGGGAGTTTACGGTTCGATCAGGCGTCCAGTCGTCGCCTTGATCACCGCCTCGCTGCGGGTCGCCGCGCCTAGCTTGCCCCGCGCGTTGTCGATGTGAAAATCGATAGTTCGTTTGGTCAGGCCGAGGATTTGAGCAATCTCGATTGATGTTTTGCCGCGCGCGACCCACGTCAGCACTTCGACCTCACGGTCGTTAAGGTCGACGGCTTTCGGCCACAGGCCGGTGCGTGCGACGCCGGCAAGCCGGGCCGCGATGATGGCGGCCAGCACCTCGAAGTCGATTGGCTTGGTCACATAGTCGTCCGCGCCCATGTGCCGGCCCTTGAGCTCATTGTCGCGGTCGGTCAGCGCGGTGAGAAATAGGAACGGCATCTTGGCGAACCGCGGCGCCAGTCCGATCAGCCGCTCCAGAAGCTCGAACCCGGACATCAGCGGCATGCTGATATCCGACAACACCAGGTCGGGCATGGTCTTAAGAATAGTGGTCAACCCCTCGCGTCCGTCATGTGCGAGCGTCACGGCGTAGCCGCGATCGACGAGTTCCTCGGCGATCAGGGCGGCGGTCTCGCGATCGTCCTCGATGCACAGAATCTTCTTTTGGGCTTCGGTCATAGCTTATTTGCGACTTTGGCCGGCCGGTACAGCCGGCGGGGCGAGAGGATCGACAAACACCCGGAAACTCAGGCGGTTTACCCCATTGCCGTTTCTGCCTCTTCGCGACGCATATATAAAGTATCATAATGCCCGGCCGGTAAGCGCATCGCGGTTCGCGGGCGTTGGCCCAGTCTGGTCATTGTGCATGCGACAGCCGTACTCGATCCGGTTTCACCTCACCGCCGTGTTTTTGGGGTTTTTTCTCTTGGTGGTGGTGTTGGGGCTGTTCAGCATCTGGCGCCTGAGCAATTTCAATGTGCTTTCCGCCGACGTCGCCGATGTCTGGCTGCCGGACACGCGCGTTCTTGGCGACCTTAATAATTCCACGTCCGATTTCCGCGCGATCGAAGGCAGCAACCTGTTGTCTTCGGACCCGGCGGAGATCGCCGACACCGAACGGCAGATTGAGGAGCTCGACCGCTCCATTGCCAATGCGGAACGCGGCTTTGAGCAAATCCGTCACCAACCGGCAGAGGAACTCCGGTACGAACAGTTCAAGACCCGTTGGACGGACTATCGAGCGATCGTCAATCGGATGCTCGCGCTTTCGCGTACCGGCCGAAAGACGGAAGCGCTGGCGATCTACACGGGAGCATCGCGTTCGGCCTACGACGCGGCGAGCGACACGCTCGGCCACCTGACCGATCAAGCGGTGGCCGCCGCAGCCGCCGCAAGCGAGCACCTCGGCTCCGCATATCGGCAGGCGGTTTGGCTCATTCTGCTGGCTATGCTGCTCGCCGGGCTGATGGTGGTACTGGCGTTGATCCACGTCAGCCGGTCGATTTCGGTTCCCCTTCTGCATCTCGCCGGCAGAATGCGGGCGCTTGCCGCCAACAATACCGATCTCGACATTCCCGAGACTGCGCGGCGCGATGAAATTGGCGAGATGGCGCAGGCGACAACCGTCTTTCGCAATAATGCGATCGAATTAATGCGCAGCCAGCACATGCTTGGCCGCCAAGCGGCCATGCTGGAAGAACAGTTGGCGCACGAGCAGCGTTTGGCGTTGGCACAGCGCAACTTCATATCCATGGCCTCGCACGAATTTCGCACGCCGTTGACCGTTATCGACGGACATGCTCGGCGCTTGATGAAAGTCAAGAACACGCTCGACATCGCGGAAATCGACGAGCGGTCCGGAAAAATCCGCGCCGCCGTACTGCGGTTGACTCACCTGATCGACAATTTGCTCAATTCCGCGCGGTTGGCCGACGGCGGCGCCGAACTTTATTTTCAGGCCGAACAAACGGACCTTGTCGTTGTGCTGCGGGACGTTTGTCACTTGCATCGCGAGATGGTGCCGAATGCGCAGATCGCCGAACGGTTCGATGCTCCGTCAATCCCCGTGATGGGCGACGCCAAACTGTTGTTCCAGGCGTTCAGCAATCTGGTCGCTAACGCCGTCAAGTACTCGCCGGCCGGCGGCATGATTGAAGTCGCCGCCGAGGTCGCCGGCGATCAGGCCGTGGTCGCGGTCGCCGACCGCGGCATTGGCATTCCGGCCGGCGATCTTGGGCGGCTGTTCGAACGCTATTTCCGCGGCAGCAATGTTTCCGGTATCGTCGGAACAGGTGTCGGCCTCTATCTCGTAAAAACGGCGATCGAACTGCATGGTGGAGTTATCGAGGTCGCCAGCAGCGAAGGTGGCGGCTCCCGCTTCGTCGTCCGACTGCCGCGCCGAGAACCAACAGAGACGGAGGACGAATGGATGCTAGGCACCGATACCGTGGACTCCCCGCCGATAGCCGGCCCCGGCGAGCGCGTACCGTGAGAACTTTGGCGTCGATTTTGATTGCGCTTGCGACGACGGCCAGCGCGTGTGCCGCAGCGCCGGCGATCCGGCTGCCGGTGGTTGTTCCGCTTATCAAGGCCGACTGGCAGGAACCACAGGCGCTCCCGCCGCGCTTGCGCAATCATTGCGCTACCGACGTCGTCACCGGCCGCGCTTACTGCTCCGACGATTGCGGTTTTCAGTATCAGGTCTATTCATGTTCGCCGCACTCGTTCGGCTGCTGCCGCGTCGGTTTCGGTTATTGCGATTGGAACGGACGGCTGCGCTGTCACCCTTAGAGCGCGGGTGAGGCTATCGGCAACAAGCCCGATCGTTCAAATGCGAATGAAATCGGTAGGCACTGACTGACCATCGCGCGGCAAATTGGAGCGCAGCCTGCCGTCCATTAGCATGTCGTTGGCGCCTTCCATGTACGAATGGCCGCAATCACCACGGCCATTTCATGCGCTCGATCGTTACATTCGCCGGGCTTGCGCTTGCCGCGAGCATTCTCGTTCCGCGCTATGCCGCGCATATAGGCGATCCGCACGCGCCCCTTGCGATGGCGGCACGTCCGCAGCCACCAGCCGTGAACAATGCGGCCAATCCGGCCAATTCGCGATCGGTGGTCGTGCCGCGCGATGGTCGCGGCCATTTTGAAGTCGAAGCCCACATCGATGGTCGCCCTCTCAACTTTATGGTCGATACCGGCGCGACTGTGATCGCGTTGACAGCGGCCGACGCGGCCCGGCTCGGCATCCGCCCGGCCCCGCGTGAGTTCGTTGCCGAAGTCAGAACCGCCAACGGTACCGTGCGCGCTGCGCCCACGCGGCTCAATCGGGTGGAAATTGGCGACCTAGTGGTCCGCGACGTGGCAGCGTTGGTCATGCCGGACGGCGCGCTAAGCGACAATCTCCTCGGCCTCTCGTTTTTGTCGCGGTTGCGGCACTTCGAATACACCGACGGTAAGCTCGTGCTCGAGCAGTAAGCGCGTCCGTCAAGTTCGCTTCACTGGCGCGAGGCGTCTGTTTTCCGCGAACGACGCAACCAGCCATTAACGATCAAAGCGCTGCAGCTCTGCGGTCGGGGCAACGAAAAATCAATGCCTTTCATCTATTGGTTGGGCTGCGCAACCGGAAATCCTGCTGAGCAGAGAATCAGTTGGTGCGGGATATTTGAAACAACGCACGATGCTCAAAGCCGTTAGGGAAGCGAACCCGTTCAACATGGCCGGAAAGCTCACCAAATATCTGCGGCGTGGCGTGGCGGGCATGTCTCGCTTCGGCAAAGCCCAGCACGGGGCCACGGCCGTTGAGTTTGCCCTGATCGCACCGGCTTTTCTGGCAACGCTCATCGCAGTGTTTCAAACCTGCGTCTTCATGTTTGCCCAGATGGCATTGCAAAATGCCGCCGTGCAAGCAGGCCGCTATTTCATGACCGGACAAGCGCAGAACGGGGCCTGGAGCGCCAGCACCATCATAAACAAGGTTTGCCCGTCCGCGCTATTCACGTGCTCAAGCATGATCCTTGTCGTGCAAAACGCTGCATCGTTTGCCGCCGCCAATACCTCGGCGCCGGCGCTCTACAATAACGGCGTGCCCGTTACATCATTTACGTACGATCCGGGCACTCCTGGCGAAGTCATGGTTGTCCAGCTCGTTTATCCGTGGTCGGTGGTGAGCGGACCGTTGGGATTTGCGCTTTCTAATTTGCCAAATGGCGCCGCCGAAATGATGGGTATCACCGCGTTCCGGGTGGAGCCGTATTGAATATGACGCTGGGCGTTATGAACATCTTCCGGCGATTTGTGTATTCGACTCGTGCCGTTGCCGCAGTCGAGTTCGCGATGGTTATGCCAGTGCTTTTGCTATTGTTCCTTGGCTCATTCGACGCGGGAAATGCAATTGTCCTTTACATGAAAGTGCGAGCGGCGACTTATGCGCTGGGCGCCATCACCAATCAATATGGAATTGGCAATGCCGCGATCTCGACGTCGACCATGTCGACGATAACCAGCGCGACGTCGGCTATCCTTTCGCCGTATTCGAACACGCCGACTGTTATCGTCATTTCGCAAATAAAGGCGACCACCGCCACGAACGCGACAGTCAGCTGGAGCTACACTGTGAACGGCGCGGCGTTTACGCAAGGGGCTACTTACGGCCTGCCAAGTAACTTCGCCCAGAACACGTGCGGCGGCACGTATCCGTGCTACCTGATCCTCGCTTCGGTGAGCTACCGCTTTACGCCGATGTTCGGCTCCTTTTTGACAGGGCCGATCACCCTTTCGGATAGCATCTACACTACGCCGCGCGTCAGCACGTGCGTGCAATACAATAGCGTACCTAGCAGCTGCTAGTGGATCAAATCTAACGTTTGAATCCGAGAAGGGATTCCCACCGGACTGGTCGCATGCGAGTCTGGCGCATGCGAACCGGAATTTCCATCACTCTCAAGCCCGGTGATCGCCGCCCTCTGGCAGCGCTCATTCGGAATCGCAACACCCCGCATAAGCATGTCTGGCGCGCCGAGATCGTTCTGTAGAGCGCGGACGGGGTCGGCATCCATGAAATCATGCGGCGGCGGACTGGAAAGTCGAAAACCTGTGTATGGCGCTGGCAGGACTTCATGCGGGCCGGTCATGACGGCCTCCTGCACGATAAGACGCGA
>JAGXAC010000030.1 GCA_019075925.1 Hyphomicrobiales bacterium
CGTGGCCGCTGATCGCGCTGGCGTTTCTCGACTTCTCGCTCGGCATCGGCACGAGCGCGCTAGCGCACATCAAGGTCATCGCATACAACATGATGCCGGCGGATAGCGTCACCGAGCAGTACGTCTTTCATCCGCTGCTGCAAGCGACGCCAAATCCGAATTTCGTCGGCCATCTGCCGGTCGAGATTCGACACAACAGCCAGGGTCTACGCGGCCCCGAACGCGATGCAGAGCGGCTGAAGCAGCAAACCGTGATCGCGGCGGTCGGCGGATCGACGACGTACGATATCGGCGTCGCGGAGAGCCAAACCTGGCCGGAGAAGCTCGAACGCCTGCTCGGCACTCGATACGCCGTACTTAATCATGGGGTGCCGACCTATGCGACCGTGGAGAATTTGATACAGACGCTGTTCTATCTGGATTCTTACGGCGTCACGCCACGGTGCGCGATCTACTATGAAGGCTGGAATGACGTCCGCAACGCCCACGATCCGCATCTCGATCCGGGCTACGCCGATTTTCACTTGCTGGACAAATATACCTGGATGCAGGCACGCCGAAGACCGCTGTTCGCCGAGATATCGCCGCTTGGCAGAATTCTCGTTTCATATTTGCAACGGTGGATCGATACGGTCCCGACGGCGGAAAATCTTTTCAACCGCCGCCCCTCCTCCGGCAGCGATCCGCTTCTGGAAAAGCATTTCCGCAGGAATCTGGAGACCATTGCCGCGGTCAACAAAAGCCGCGGCATAACCACCGTTTTCGTCGGGCAAGTCCTGAACCGGGCGCGGCTGCACGATACCCAGAGCCACTCCTGGTGGCCGCTGGTCAGAGACGCCGACGTTTGGCCGCTGCAAGCCCACTTCAATATGATACTGAAAGAAACTGCGGACCACGTCGGCGTCGCGGCATTCGTTCCGCCGATCGATCAGTTCCAGGATTCCGATTTCGTCGATAAGGGTCATTTCTCGGCGCAAGGCTCGACGAAGTTCGCGGCCATGCTGGCACCCGTCGTGCAAGCGAGCTGCACTCACAGCGACTGAAACAGCCTATCGGCGAAAAACCGGCATCTTGACGCCTGCGGCTTTTGCGACCGCCGCAAGCTCTTGCCAAAGCTTCTCGGCAATCGGAATTCCGGTTTTACGCCGCGCGATTTCGGTACGGCCGGCGCGTTCGCCCGGCAATAAAATCTCATCGAAGCCCTTCTGCCGCGGCAGCGCCTTAAGCAACTCAGCGAGCGCGTCGGCATCCCCCACGAAATCCACGAGCGGGCGGAAGTTGGCGATATCGACCGCGAGAATGGCGCTGTTTTGCGCGAAAGTCCGCCGTTTTTGCGGGCCGAGCGCGGGCGCGGCGATCGGCGCGCCGGCAAGCACACTGGCGAACATTTCGAACATCAGGGCGAGCCCAGATCCCTTGGCACCACCGAGCGGCAGCAAGATCTCAGCCTCGGCCGGGTCGGTGGTTGGAGCCCCGTCTTTGGTCAGCGTCGTGCCGGTCGGCAACTGCGTTTCGTTCGCCAAAGCTTGCAGGATTTTGCCATTGGAGATGGCGCTCGTCGCCATGTCGAGCACGATTGCGCCCTTGCCGCTCGGCACCGCGATCGCAATCGGACTCGTCCCGAGGCTGGCGACACGCGCGCCGTGATAGGCGACGAAGGCTGGCCCGGCACCGATGATCAACGCGACGCAACCGCGTTCCGCTATCCATTGCGCATAACGTCCGATGGCGCCGGTATGGGTGGTGTTCCGCACCAGGCCAAAACACGTTCCGGCGGTATGCGCCACGTCGGTGGCGACGGCAATCGCCTGAATCATCGCTACCGGCCCGAAGCCGCGGCCGCCGTCGAGGACGAACGTCGCAGCGCGGTCGTGCAACAAACGCGGCTGCGCCTTTGGGTTGATCTCGCCGCGCTCGATCATGTTCAGATAGGAAGGCAAGCGCGAAACACCGTGTCCATCGACGCCGCGCAGATTGGCCCAGACTAATCCATCCGCGACAACCCCGGCATCCGCCACACTCGCGCCTTTGGCAATCAGTGCGTCGCGGATGAAGCGTGCCAGTTCCTCGTGACCGACAACAATCATGCGCGAGCCGGAAAGTAGAGGTGAAGCCATTCGCGCAACATGTTCCAGACGCGCGCGGAATTTTCGTTGAACAGAAAATGGTCGAGGCCGCTGAATAAATGAAGCTCGGCCGGCTCGCCAGCATGCTTGAATAGCGCGATGGACTGTTCGGTCGGCGTGACCGAATCGTTGGCGGCATGAATGAGCAAAAGCGGCCGCGGCGCGATGTTCCCCACCACCTCCTCGGCGCGGAAATCGAACATGCTCTGCGCGGTCTCGGCCGGAAACATCTCGACCGAATTGATGGCCAGCATTTGTACGTTCTGCCGTTCGAGATTTTGCCGCACGTGCCCGGGTATCGGCACGATATCGGCGCGCGGCACCATCAACGATTTCCCCGTGCGTGCGCGGTACGCGCGCCCCTCCGCCAGCATGGCGGTGAATTTCGCCCAAGCTTCGGGCGTGCGGTGCTGACCGCGGAATTTGCGCTCGCCATGGCCCCAACCGCCATTTGAAATGACGGCGGCGATGCGCGGATTGGTGCCGCCGGCATAGACCGCAACCGCACCACCGAAGCTTGATCCGATCACACCGATGCGGTCGGGGTCGACGGCCGGATGGCGCCCCAGAAACTCGACGGCGTAGCCGAGATCCTCGACTTGTTCCAGGCAGATAACCCGGCCGAACTCGCCTTCGCTTTTGCCGCAGCCACGCATGTCGAAGCGGAGCGTGACGTAGCCGAGTTCGCTCAGCACCTTGGTCGGTTGCACGACCCCCGCGGATTCGCAATTGCCGCCAAACCCATGCAGGACCAGGAATGCAGCGCGCCGCTCCGGTATCCGCAATCCGGCCGGGACGCCGAGCATGCCGTAAAGCTTCAGCCCCGCCGATGGGATGGTGACAACGTCCTCACGCATGCGGCGCAGCGTAGCACACTGAAGCGCCCGCTAGCTGGCCACGAAAAGGATTGCCGTCTCGGAATGGTCGAGCAATGCGGCCGCCATATTGCCGAAGAAAAGCGTCTCGCCCGGGCGGCGGGTCACGCCCAGAACGATCAGGTCGTACCCGCCACGCTCGGCCTCTTTAAGAATGGCATCTTCCGCCGCCACATCTACGCGCAGCGCCGTCCGCACACGTGCGTCATAGCGATCGGCAAGCTCGGCGATATTCGCAAGCACGATTTCTTCGTTGCGACGTATGGCCGAACCGCGGCGGGTACGCCCGCGTTTGCCGTCCGGCCGCCCGCTCGCCACGTACAGCGCGCTGACCCTCGAATCGCCAGTCTTCGCCAAGGCAAATGCCGCCTCCGCCGCCCGCCGCGACATGTCGGTGCCGTTCACCGGAACGAGAATTCTGCCGATCGGCTCGCCGCCGTTCTTCAGGCGGCGTCCGCCGGCAATCGCGACGGCGAGCGGCCCCTCGAACCCATCGGCAATGCGGGTAATCTCCGGACCGAATCCACCGCGTGGCCCGCGAGTCTTGTCGACGCCGACGATCAGCAGGTCGTAACCCTTCTGCGCTTCGTCGGCGACCGCTTCGGCATCGGCCGCCTCGTGGGGCGGCGTGGTGAGGTCGACGTTGCCGCGCGCCGCATCCTCAGCAAGCGGATTGGCGCGTGCAGCCGCGGCCCGCACCTTATGCTTCGATGCGTTGTTTTTGCCGCGCGTTGGCTGCCGCCACCCGTCGGGACCGAGCTCGATGATCGTGGTCGGCTTATCGCCGGACCCGGCAATCGCGCCCGCCAACCGCGAGGCCAACGCACCGTTAGGACCGGCATCGACCGCGAGCAACAAGCGCTCCAGATTCGGCACGAAGCCGCGGGCGTCAAGTTCCTCACGTTCAAGCCGCTCCCGCTCCGCCTTACGCATTGGCAGGCGGCGCAGCGCCCAGCGCAGCATCGGTGGCATCGCCATCGTGGTGAGCACCGCCATGCCGACGATCAGCGTGTAGAGATTGCGGCTGAATACGCCGGCCGAAAGACCGATTGAGGCAACAATCACCTCGGTCGAGCCTCGGGCATTCATGGCACAGGCAAGCGCAAGCGATTCGGCACGGTCCAAGCCGCCGATCTTGCCGCCCACGAACGCGCCGGCGAATTTGCCGACGCTGGCGACCATCACCAGCCCGGCTCCCAATAGCAACAGCGTGGGATTTTTGAGGATGGTCAGGTCGGCGCCCAGTCCCGACAGCCCGAAAAACACCGGCATGAACAAGGCCGCGATCAAGCCCCGCAATTGCTCATTGATATGGCTGGTGAGGATCGGCGATTCGCCGATCAAGACGCCGGCGACGAATGCGCCAAGCACAGTCTGCACTCCGATCAGATAGGTCACCAAAGCCATCGTCAGCATGATCAGCAAGATCACGGTGATGACGGCGAATTCGCTTTGGAACGTATCGTTGGTCCAGCGGATCAGGCTGAACACGACACGCCGCCCGACGGTAAGGCTGATCGCCAGAAACAACAGCGTTCCAAGAACGGCGAAGCCTACCGAGCGCAGATCGAGTGTGCCGGAGGAAGCAAGACCGAACGAAACGGCAATAATGATCCATCCGCTTGAATCCTCGATGATGGCGGAAGCAACGATAATCTGGCCGATATCGCGACGCATGAAGTTCATTTCGCGCACCACCACGGCGACGATCTTGATCGATGAGATCGACAGGGCGGTGGCGAGAAACAGCGCGGTAACGAAACGCGCTTGTGGATTCGGCAAGATTGAATCCGGCAGCATTTCGCCGAGCCAGAAGCCGCCGACGAAAGGTAGCGCCACCCCGGCGGCAGAAGCCGAGATGGCCGCCCGCCCGGCACGCTTTATCAGCCGCAGGTCGGTTTCCATCCCGGTCAGCAACAGCAGCATCAGGATGCCGAGCTGCGAAACGGCGTTGAGCATACTCTTCTGCTCGACAGTCGGTGGAAATAGCAGGTGCTGAAGGTCCGGCCAGATTGCCCCGAGCAGCGAAGGCCCGAGAATGAGCCCCCCGAGCAGCTGGCCGACAATCGCCGGCTGACCGAAGCGCTGCATCAACTCGCCCAGACCGCGACCGACCACCAGAAGGAGCGCGGGCTGGACGATGAAGATCGCGCCCGCATGCTCGGAGGTGATCGGTTCTGCGGCCAAAGCCATGGAGGTGCCGCCGCAAAGCATGAGAATGCCAAGCAAGCACCGCGCCGCGACCGCCGTGGGCACGACCCTCCGCCCCGCCCGTGCACGTCTGCGACGAGGATGCAGCCGTTTCACTCCCGCTTTACTGAAATTATCGCATTCCGACTGGCCGCGTCGTCAACGCCACCGGGGAGCCGACGTTCCGCGCCTGCTATGCGTTTTTCGTAGGGCTCGGCACGTCTGAGTCCTCCGTCGGCCAGCGTTCGTGCGCGAGCGGCACAATCAGCCGCGTGGAGAAGCCTTCGCGCGTGTAGTTCGAATGGACTTCGCCATTCATTTGCCGCTCGATCACCAGGGCGATCAGGCGTGACCCAAAGCCTGTGCGCCGCGGCCGCCGCGCCGGGGGGCCGTTGCGTTCGACCCAATCGAAGGTCAGCGTTACGCCGCTCCGCGTGCGCGCCACCGACCAGCTCAAATCGAGGCGACCCTGCGGACGCGACAGACTGCCATATTTGATCGCATTGGCGGCAAGCTCGTGCAGCGCAGCGCTGAGGCTGAAGGTTGGATCCGGATCGAGATCGACATCTGGGCCGACAGCGTCAGTGCGTTCGAGATAAGGTCCCAACACGACGCGGAGCAACTCGGCCAGCGAAGTGGATTTCCAGCCGGCTTCAGTGATCAGCCGATGCGCATTGGCCAACGCCAGCACGCGCGCCTGATACTTGGATATCAGTTCGTCCATGTTACGGGAATTCCTCGCGGTCTGCGAGAGCAGCGCCAGCAGTTGGGAAAACAGATTGCCGGAGCGATGCCGCAACTCGCGTATCAACAATTCGTGGCGCTGCTCCAATTGCCGCCGATGAATTGCGCCGGCGACCAGGTTGGCGACCGCGGCGAGGAAGGAAATGTCCTGTAGGCTGAACCGGCGCGGCGCTTTGGTACAGACGCCGAGAACGCCATAGGCCCGACCGTCGTGAGCGGTAATAACGGTGCTCATGCCGCTGACGCAGCGGTGATTGCGAAGATATTGCGGGACGGTAAATCGCTTTTCGTTGGCAAAGTCTTCGGTGACCACCGGGACGATCGACTCCAGAATGTGCGTGGCGTAGTCGTCTTGCTCTTTGGTCATCACAATTGAACCGATAAAATCGCTCTGCCAGCCGAATCCGGCCCGCAGCAAGAGATCGTTGCCGCCCGGCAGCAGCTCTATTACTTTGACGAAATCGACCGGGAGCGTGATCGCGACGGTAGCGACCACGTCGTTGAAGAGACGCTCGATATCGGTCTCCAGCAATGCGCGCTCGCCGAGTTGTGCCAGGGCTTCCTGTTGCTTGGCACGACTGCGCAATTCCTCTTGCAGGTTCACCTGGTCGGTCACTTCGTGACAGAGACCGATCATGCGCACCGGCGCGCCGTCCTTTGTTATTATCGTGCCCGCCGCCTGGATCCAGATTTCCGCTCGCCCCGGCCGCGGCGCGAACCGAAAACGAACTTCGTAAGGGTCACCGGTGCGCATCGCCGCTTTGACCGCTTCGAGAACTCGGCCGCGATCCTCATCGTGAACGTCCTTCGTAAAACGTGAAAACGTCCCGCCGAACGTTTCGGGCGCAAGGCCGATCATCGATTCGATGTTACTCGACCAAGTCACCGCATCGGTGGCGATGTCCCATGACCAGACACCGATGCGGCCTGCTTCAAGCGCAAAGTGAACCGTAGCAACATCCGGGAAGAATGCCTGCGGCATTTGCTTGGGCGCTTCGTCCGGTTGCGCGTTTGTCCTTTTCGCCGTGGGCCTGTCCATACTCTTACAGTTCGACCTCGATAGTTCCGAGGTCAAGGTCCCGCGCTTGGGCCGTCCTGAAACAATGAGATTGCGGCGTTCGTGGTTTCGCCGCACCCGCGAAATATCGACAAACGATCGGCGCGCGGTTGCCGTCCCCATCAGTAGAGACCAAGCCGCGTAGGATTGCCGCTCCACTCGAGCTGTCGCACCGGCGTGACCGCTATCCGCGCGGCTACGGTTCTGTTGCTTCCAATCGCCGCATCTTTTCCCGCTACGTCGTTTGGTCGCACTGCCTTTTCCGCGACGTAGGTTCGACCGCCGAGGGCGCGCGCCCGTTGATCGCTCGGCAGAACCACTACCTTGGTACCGACTGAAACGCGGCCGTAGAGGTCGATGACGTCGGCGTCACGCATGCGGATGCAGCCGCTGGAGACGTGCTTGCCGATTGAACCCGGATTGTTGGTGCCATGGATGCGATAATCGGTGTTGCCGAGATAAAGCGCGCGGGCACCCAGTGGATTGCCCGGGCCACCGCCGACCCAGCGCGGCAAGTAAGGTTGCCGGGCGATCATTTCGGCGGGAGGAATCCAGTCGGGCCATTCCGACTTGCGCGAAATGGTTTCGACGCCCGACCAGGTGAAACCCTTGCGCCCAACGCCGATTCCGTAGCGCAGAGCTTTGCCGTCTCCAAGCGTCAGATAGAGGAAAGTATGCGCAGTATCGATGATGATCGTGCCGGGCGGCTGATCGCCGTAATAGTCGACGACTTGGCGCCGAAGCGGGGCTGCGATGTCGGCTTCTCCGGTCGCGGCTGGCAGCGATGCAGACTGCGGCGCGGCCTCTTGTAACGCGATATCGTCACGCCCCAATATGCCGTTCGCGAACGACTGTGCCGAAGCGAAACCGCCGGTGGCCGCAGCGAGAGCGGTACCCAGTATCGCAACACAAACGTGCCTTAACGCCGCAATCGCCGACATAATCAACTCCGCCGATGAAACCGATCATCAATTGGCGGTAGACGTTAAAAGTTCCTCGCGGCGTGCCGGGTTATCAGCCGCGCTTTTGCTTCAAATTTTTCGCAAAATCGTCACGCCAGGCAGCGGCCGAAAACGCGCGCAAGCTTCGGCGACGAAACCGCGCTGAAGGCATGATCGCATCCGATCGGAATTCTCCCGTGTGTCGACAGCAACGATCGCGATCCGAGCTGGTGCGGGAAAACCGCCGGACTGATCGAGCGCAAGCGATCACCCTTGAGCGCGCGGTTTACCGACTGCGATTGCGGCGCGGACATGCCGCGTGTTGCGGACATTCCGTGTGTTAAAGAGGGGAAAGAGATGAAGCTCGCGGCGAACAGCGCCAGCGTTACGCCCGCAGCTCGAAGCCAAAACAAACTCCGCATTGGATCGACCCCGCAGTTTGCATGCGCGATCCCCGAGCCCCTACCGGCGCGCGTCGAATTCCCACACGCGCAATCTGCAACGTAGCCGGACTGATGACGGTTCCGTTACCGCCAAGTCCGGTTCTCACGCTTGCGTGAATGGCAAAACACGGCTTTCGCAAGCGGAACCAACATGACCGTTGCGACTTATCGTGGGGACCGGCCATCCTTTCCCCCCTCCCCCCGTGCTTGGCTGGTCGACTTGGGCGCAACCGATGGACCGATCGGTTGCGCCCTAATAATTTTCGCCACGGAACGGTGACTGACATTCGCGTTTGAGCCGCGGCAAAAACACGAACGGCCGGACTTCTCCGGCCGTGGGGCGCTGGGGCCTTTTGCGCGAATGGATTACGCGGTGGCCTGCTGCTCGCGCTGGTGCGCCTTGCGCCCAAAAAATAGCGCTTGGCTCGCTACCGCCGATACCACCGCAAGCTGGAACGGCTTGGCGATCAGGAAGGCCGGCTCCGGCCGCTGTCCGGTAAGGAAACGCTCGGGATAGGCGGTAATGAAAATCACCGGCACTTCGAACGAACCGAGGAGTTCGTTCACCGCGTCGAGACCCGAACTGCCGTCGGCAAGCTGGATATCCGCCAAAATGAGCCCGGGGCGGGTTTTGCGGGCGAGCGCGATGGCCTCCGCATGGGTGCGCGCCACGCCGATGACGCGGTGACCGAGGCTTTCCACCAGCGCCTCGATATCCATGGCGATGAATGTTTCATCCTCGATAATCAGGACATCGGTAGCGATCTCGGCCGCCAGCTCACGACCCGATTCCTCAACCAAGCCGCGCAACGTCGGCAGGTCGCAATCCAGGACCTTGGCGGCGTCATCTTCGGAGAATCCTTCGAGTGCGACCAGAAGGAACGCCTGGCGTGGCCGAGGCGTAATCCGGGTCAAATGATGCTCGGGCGGCAAATGCGGCTCCGTCGCATCGGCTTTGCCGTTAACCGCCACGGAATTCCAGATTTTAGTGAACAGCTTGTAGAGTGCAACCCGTTGATTCGGCTCGGATTCAATGATTTTTGGACTGGCGATCAGCGACTCCAGGGTCGCTGCGACATAAGCATCGCCAGAGGCCTGATTACCCGTCAGCGCCCGCGCATAACGGCGCAGAAACGGCAAGTGTTGGACTACGGCTTTTGAGGTCGTCAAAGGCTACACCCTCCCCTTCCAGCATCCGAAGGCTATTGGTTCAAACACGCGGGGGCAAACAAGGTTCCCGAAGAATGTTCCCCCGCCTGGAACCAACCGCGAGACCCGTGCGTTGGTGGCCCGATTGAGGACAGGCAGAAATGTGTCATTTATGTCCGGTCAGCGCGACGACGGGGGAACGATGAAAAATGACCACGGGTAAGACAGTAAACCTCCAAGGGCCTCCCGCAAATGAGGTCAAGGCGGACGAGCCGGAAGCTATGGGCAAGACAGCGACGCACCGCAAGGCTGAAGTCCGTTTGGGCCGGGAAATCCAAGCGCGCATCGGCCAGCAGTTGCGCGGCATGTACGACGAAGTAGTCAACCAGGGCGTACCGAAACACATTGACGATCTCGTTCGCCGGCTCACCGATCAAGACGATGGGGTTGCATGAAGCTCGATCCTGCCATTCGCGATCAGGTCCTTGCGACCGTGCCGAGCTTGCGGGCGTTCGCAATTTCGCTGAGCGGCAACGTCGACCGCGCCGACGATCTGGTGCAGGAGACCCTGCTGCGAGCACTTGCCCATATCGACTCGTTCCAGCCCGGCACCAACATGCCGGCGTGGCTGTTCACGATTCTACGCAATCTGTTCCGCTCGGAATACCGAAAGCGCCGGCGCGAGGTCGAAGATGCCGACGGCCGCTTTGCCGAAACTCTAAAATCGCACCCCGAGCAGACCGGGCGTGTTGAGTTCAATGAATTCCGAGCCGCGCTTGCAAAACTGCCGTCCGATCAGCGCGAGGCGTTGATCCTGGTCGGCGCATCGGGCTTTTCCTACGAAGATGCAGCGGCTATCTGCGGCTGCGCTGTCGGCACTATCAAAAGCCGCGTCAACCGTGCGCGCACCCGCCTGTCCGACCTGCTCGCCATCGACAACGTCGACGATTTCGGTCCGGACCGCGCAACTCGAGCGGTCCTTGCCGGCGGCGGCCGCAATTAAATCCACTGCAATTTTTTGGTAGCTAGCTCCGGTTCGTGAGCCCGCCATCGATGGTGACGATTGTGCCGCTGGTGTAGGCGGAAAGATCGGACGCCAAGAACACCACCATCGCCGCGATCTCGTCAGTGCTGGCCGGGCGACCGAACGGCAGTTCCGCAAAGCCCTCCCGCCATCGGTTCTCATCGCCATGGAGCCGCGCAGCCCGTTTGCGGCCGAGCACCTCGATCCGGTCGGTCAGCACCGGACCCGGATTGACGCCGATTACCCGCACGCCGAAATTTGGGCTGTTGCCGCCGATCGCGCGGGTGAACCCCATCAGCCCGGCGTTGCCGGCCGCGCCGGCGATATACCCGTAATCAAGCCGTTCGCCTCCGGCGCCGATAACGTTGACGATCACGCCGCGCCGCCGTGCTTTCATTTTCTGCAGAAAGAGCCGCGTGAGGCTGATATAGCCGAACACCTTGAGCTCCCATCCGACGCGCCAAGCGGCCTCATCCACCTCATCGATGGTACCCCCAGGAATTGCGCCGGCATTGTTGATGAGAATATCCACATCGGGGAATGTTTCGGCCACGCGTTGCCGGGCGGCGGCGTCGGCCAGGTCGGCCGCGAGCGTGCGGACCGTGACGTTCGTCGCTTTGCGAAGCGCCGCCGCTTCCTGCTCAAGGCGGTCGGCCGAACGCGCCACCAGGGCGACATGGACGCCCTCGCGCGCCAGCCATTGCGCAACGGCGAGACCGATCCCTTTTGAGCTGCCGGTAACGAGCGCGCTGCGTCCGGAAAGCTTCAAGTCCATGCGAACATCCTGTTGCTGCTGGCGGTTGGCGTCACATATGCGATGGCAGATAAAGAGCCAGGATGGGAAATGCGATCAAAATAACAAGGCGGATTAGATCAGTGACGATGAACGGCAACACGCCGAGGAAGATGGTGGAAAAACTGACCTCCTGAACCACGCTCTTGATCACGAAAACGTTCATACCCACGGGCGGATGAATAAGGCCGAGCTCGACCGTCATGACAATAATGACACCGAACCAGATCGGATCGAAGCCCAACTGGGTGATCACCGGGAAAATGATTGGAACGGTGAGAATGATCATCGCCAGCGCGTCCATCAGGCAGCCGAGGACGATGTACATGACCATGATCAGCGCCAGCACGCCGTAACGGCCGATCCCAAGCACGCTCAGGAATGCCGTCACCTTCTGCGGCGTCTGCGTGACGGTGAGAAAATATCCGAACAAGAGAGCGCCGATCAGCACCGTAAGCACGGCGGCGGCGGTGCGTACGGCTTGCAGCAGCGAGCGGCGGATATCCGTACGGGTCAGCTTGCCGCGCAGGACACCGATCAACAGCGCGCCGACCGCGCCCATGCCGCCAGCTTCGGTTGGGGTAAACAGGCCGCCGTAAAGTCCGCCGATGACAAAGACGAAGAGCAAAAGCGTCGCCCAGATGTCGCGCAGCCCGTTCAACCGTTCCGGCCAGGTGTGCGGCGGCGCCGCCGGGAGGAAGTTTGGCCGCAGCCGGCCGATGATCGCGACGGTGAGCATATCCATCGATGCGGCAAGGATGCCGGGTATGATTCCGGCGATAAACAGCTTGCCGATGTCCTGCTCGGTGATGATGCCGTAGACGGCAAGCACGGTTGAAGGCGGCAGCATCGCGCCGAGCGTGCCGCCAGCAGCGATCACCCCGGTCGCAAACGATTGCGGGTAGTTGTAGCGGCGCATTTCCGGGTAGGCGACCGTGGCGAAGGTGGCGGCTGTAGCCACCGACGAGCCGGAAATCGCAGCAAAGCCGGCGCAGGCGGCGATGGTGGCAATGCCCAAACCGCCGCGCAAATGCCCGACGAAAGCGTTGGCGGCGCGGAACAGCTCGCGACTCATGCCCGAATTGGACACAAACGCGCCCATCAGGAGGAACATCGGGATGACGCCAAAAGTGTAGTCGGTCACCGTACGCATCGAAGTGTGGCCGACGATTTTGAGCGCCGGCTCACCGCCGACGAGATAGGCAAAGCCGCTGACGCCGACGAGCCCCATGGCCATGCCGACCGGCACCCGCAGCAACATCAGCACGAACAGGACGATAAAACCGACGATGGCGACGACGCTTGAAGTCACACGTGCCTCATTCTACCGGCTTAATCTGATAGCGGCCGCCCAGAAGCTCGGGATAAAAGATCAGCCGGTAGGTGCGCACTGCAATCAGCAGCACAGCCGATGCGTCGCCGATCCAGGCAACCAAGAAAAACGGCCAGACCGGCAGGCGTAAATCGAAGGTTGAAACATGTTCGGCGTAAGTGCTCGTCACTTTGTCGAACAACGTGTAGGTCTGCACCGTCACAACGAACAACAGCACCAAGGTGGCGAAAACGTCGATCACGCGTTGCAATCGCCTGCCGACATTGGCGTAGAGGAGATCGACGGTGATATGGGTGCCACGATAGGACGTTGCTGCGATGCCCCAGAAAATCACGATGCCGAGCAGCAGCCGGCCGAAATCGTAGCTGTCGGGTATCTGCATGCTGAAGAAGTAGCGCAATAGCACCGAGACGAAGATATCGACGGCGACAAGACCGATGAAGAACGCGGCGATCAGTTCGATGCCGTCGATAAACCGATCCATTGGATTGCGCGGCGGGCGTGCGACGGCAGGACTCGGCTGCGCTTGCAACTCGCTCATGATCGACAAAATTCCGTTGCGTCATTGCAAACGAAGCGATCCGCGAATTGGGATTTCAGAATTGCTTCGCCGCTTTTCCTCCCCGCAGTCCCGACAGATCTCAATATCCGGAATGGTCCTTGGCGAGCTGCTCTTTCAGTTCTTTGAGCACCACATCCGGATCGTTGCCGGTTTTCTTCACCGCGGCCGCCCACTTTTGCACCACCGGGCCGGCGGCCGCCTTCCATTCGGCGAGCTGCGCAGCAGAGATCGGATAGACTTCCTGTCCGGGCTCGGCCTTGAGTTTGGCGATACCATCATGTTCGAAGTCGGCCCAAGGCGAGGCGACGCGCTCCGCCCATTCCGTGGTGCAATGATTGTCGATCACCTTTTGCTGCGACGGTGACATTCGCGCATAAGTCGACTTGTTCATCACCCACACGAAGCTGGTCGTGTAGAGCGCCGCCTCCATATGATACTTGGTGACCTTGTCGATGCCGAACAGGACGATTGATCCCCAGGGGAAGGTGACCGCATCGGCCACGCCTTTTTCAATTACATCGCGCACTTCTGGAGCCGAAGCCTGCACGTTGGTGCCGCCGAGTTCGGTGACTAGCGACGCCATCGTCGCGTGCGCCGGGCGGATCTTCATGCCCTTGATGTCGCCCGGCACCATGATTTTTTTCGTGCGCGAATGGAACGTGCCGGGATCATGCGCGAAGGCAAAGCAGAATTTGACGTCCGGCATCTCCTTGGCGGCGTATTTGCGATACCACACGTCAAGCGCCGCCGAGCCGCCTTTGGCATTGGCCAGCATGAACGGCAAATTGGCGGCGTCAAAAATCGGGAAGCGGCCGGGCTGATAGCCGGGACTGACATAAGTCACGTCGGCAATGCCGTCGCGCGCCATGTCGTAGTGATCGAACGCCTTGCCGAGCTGTTGTGCCGGATAGACTTTGTATTTGATGGTCCCGCCGGAATCCTTCTCGATCGAAGCGCCCCACTCTTCCATCGCCTTTTGGAGCGGATGCGACGGCGGCACCCAATGCGAAAGCTTCAGCTCAAAGGTCTTATCCTCAGCCGAAGCGGCGCCGACCCCGAGCAAAAGACCAAGTAGCGTGCAGGCGCAAAGGGTTATGCGGCGCATCGATTCCTCCCAATGGTCGTTAGTTTCAGTTCCAACTTTAATTAAATCGCAAAACCGATTGCCTGTATAGCGCCGCCGTCGGCCGACGGTTCGATAAAATTGTCGGCAACCGCGTGAGGGTTCCTGCACGCTGTTTCCGATAGTTTCCACGCCGATCCCGCCGCCTTAACGCAGCATCAGCGAGCCCGGCGTTATCGCGTCCCTGAAAAGAAAAAACGCAGCAAGTGTCCACTTGGACGCTTCGCGGCGGTGAACAGGGACGTCGGATGTCCGGTCGCGTTGCAGCGCGCTGTTTTGCGTTTCTGCCGATTATTCTGGCTGCGGTCTTTGGCACCCCGGCAGTCGCGTTGGCGCAGTATCAGATCGGCATTGGCGCGCCGCCGGCCGGGGGGCCGGCGATCGTCATCGCCGAGCCGTTCGGCCGCGACGTGTTGCCGGTGTTCGACGGCGAAATCCTAGCCAAATGGAATGGTCTTGTCGCCGACATCCGCAACGAGAGCGACGTTCTGACGCGCTGCCGCGAGGACGCCCAATCCTGCCCGGTCGCGGCACGGAAGTTTCTCGCCGTCATTGCCGACGGTCGCGCGCGTGACGGACGCGCTCGGTTCGGCGTCATCAATCGTGCAATCAATCTTGCCATCGAACCGGAAAGCGATCAGGCGCAATGGGGCGTCGCCGACCGCTGGAGCGCGCCGCTTACGACACTGGCCACCGGCCGCGGCGACTGCGAGGATTACGCCATCGCCAAATACGTCGCGTTGAAGGAGGCAGGCGTCAGTGAAGAGGATCTGCGCCTCGTCATCGTGCGCGACCTCGGCAGCGGCCAGGATCACGCGGTGGTCACCGCCCGCCTCGATACGAAATGGATCGTGCTCGACAACAGAAGGCTCGTCCTGCTCGACGATGTGGACATGCCGCGCGTATTACCGTTGTTCGCGCTTGGCCGCGATGGCGTCAAAGCTTTCGTATCTACCCCGATCGTGATGGCGGCCGGCGCCGCGACAACCGCTTCCGCCGCCGAACCGTCCGAACTCGGTTTTTGACGTTTCTAGATTCATTGGGCGGAGTGAAATGACGATTCAGATTTCGCCGCCGTAAGGGCCTTGCGGATCGGCCAACGCCTGCAAGCGCAGCGCTGCTGCGTGCGCAAAGCGCAACATCACCGTCTTGCGGCGCGCCGGCAGGAGGCGATGCTCGGGTGCCTCGCATACGATCGTGGCGCCGAAAGCGTCTGCCACGATAAGACCGGCATCTGCCGGAAAACTCTCGTTGGGAACCTCCGCCACGGTTGCGAAAAACAACCGGTCGCAATGCAACCTGTATTCCATCCACTTTTGATCGGCGCGTAAGTCGGCGATCGAGGATTTGATCTCGACAATCAGAATTTCACCATCACCGCCGAGCGCGACCAGATCGGCGCGCCGGCCGGACGGCAACGGCAGTTCGCTCACCACGGAATAGCCGAGCGCGTGCAGAAAGCGCGCGGTCCCGCGCGCCACCGTCAGCGCGGTCGGCGATTGCCGTCCATCGACCGGCAACGAGGCCGGCAGCAAGTTGACGCTCATCGACAGGATTCCGGGCAGCGGCGGGTTCGGCGAACGCCGAGTTTCGATTTTACGCACGGCACAAGCCCCGACTCAGCAGGCAACGCGTGATCGCAGCCTTATTGTGCCGCGCCGGCGCGTTCGGGGAAAGCCCGGGCAAGTGCCGCTCGCGAGGCGGCAATGACGCCGCGCTCGGTGATAAGCCCGGTGACGAGCCGCGCCGGGGTCACGTCGAAGCCGTAATTGACGACCGGCGTGCCCGCGGGCGCGATTTGCACGGTCTCGATACGGCCGTCGGCGGTGCGCCCGCGCATGGTTGCCACTTCCTCGGCGTTGCGCTGTTCGATCGGAATGTCAGCGACGCCGTCGGCAAGAGTAAAGTCGATGGTCGGCGAAGGCAGCGCCACATAAAACGGCACGTTGTTGTCTCGCGCGGCCAGCGCCTTCAAATATGTGCCGATCTTGTTGCAGACGTCGCCGTTGGCAGTGACCCGATCGGTGCCAACGATGACGAGATCGACCATGCCATGTTGCATTAAATGTCCGCCGGTGTTGTCGGCGATCAGCGTATGGGGCACGCCATGCTGACCGAGCTCCCAGGTTGTCAGCGACGCACCCTGATTGCGCGGTCGCGTCTCGTCCGCGAAGACGTGAACGGGCACGCCTTTGTCGTGCGCCATGTAGATCGCAGCGGTTGCCGGACCGACATCGACCGCCGCCAACCAGCCGGCATTGCAATGGGTGAGGACGTTGACGCGTTCGCCGGGCTTCTTCTTTGCCGCTACCGCTTCGATCAACGGCAATCCGCTGCGGCCGATGCCGGTATTGATCGCCACATCCTCATCGCAAATCTCGGCGGCGCGGCGATAAGCGGCCGCCGGCCGCTCCGTTCGTGACCGGTTGCGCACGACCGCCATGATCTCGTCCAGCGCCCACTTCAGGTTGATGGCGGTCGGACGAGCGGCGATGAGCGTCGCATACGCGCGCTCCAGCCCCTCGTCCGAGGCGTCTTCGCGTAATGCCAGACATAGCCCGTATGCCGCAGTCGCGCCGATCAGCGGTGCGCCGCGGATCACCATGGCCCGGATGGCGTGCGCGGCTTCGGCAAGTGTCGTCAGACGCGCCGTCACCAGCCGATGCGGTAGTGCGGTCTGGTCGATCACTCCGACCGACCAACCATCCGGCTCAAGCCAGATGGTGCGCATGGATCTGCCGCCCACGTTCATATTCATCCTCTATCCGGCATGCTTTTGTCTTAAGGGGCGCGGCTTGCCCACGCAACGCCCTTGCCGCATGGTGCGCATCGAATTGCCGGAGACGCACAATGGCCGACGCCGATTTGGAGAGCGAATATAATCCGCGCATCAGCGTACCCAACCACGCGGAGATTTTTGCCGCCTGGGCGCGCGATGCCGAGCTTTATCGCGCCGAAACGCTCAAGCGCGGCCGTGCCGAGCTCGGCTTGTCGTACGGCGATACACCGCGGCAATTCGTCGATTTGTTCCTGCCGGACGCCGGCGACCGGGCGCCGCTCGTGCTCTTTATCCACGGCGGCTATTGGCGCGCGATGGACCCCTCCTTTCACAGCCATCATGCGCGCGGCTTGAACGCGCGCGGCCTTGCCGTCGCGGTGGTCGGCTATGACCTGTGTCCGATCGTCACCATCGGCGACATCGTCGAACAGATCAGGCGCGCATGCATCTTTCTATGGGCGCGGCTTGGCCGACGCATGATCGTAACCGGACATTCCGCCGGCGGTCATCTCGCTGCCGCGATGGTGGCGACCGACTGGCAGACGCTCTATCCCAAGGCGCCGTCGAATCTTGTGCCTGCCGGAGCCGCGATTTCCGGTGTGTTTGACCTGACGCCTTTGACCGGCTTTGCCATCAATACGGACCTGCGGCTTTCCGCCGACGATGCGCGTCGCCTGTCGCCGATATTCTGGCCGGTGCCGTCAGGCCGCACCATCGACGCCGCGGTCGGCGATCTCGAAACCGAAGCGTTCAAGCAGCAGAGCCGGCGAATGGCCGAAACCTGGAAGGCGCAGGCGCAAATCCGCTACGTGGAATATCCCGGCAATCACTTTACCGTCATCGAGGCGCTTTGTGATCCGTCGGGGGCCATGGTGGCGCGCATCGCCGAACTGGCAAAAGCGATTACGCCCTGACGAGCGACGCGGACATCCGTGTCCTATACGCCGAATCAAAACCAAGATGGGGATCGTCGGAACAAGTCCGGCCATGACGAAAAATTGGTTCAATCCGAATTCATGAAACTTTAGCCCGCCGGAAGGCGGATACGGGGATTTGCGCGCAAAGAGACGCGGCGAAGATAAAGAGAAAGCCAATCGTATCGGCGACGCTGAGGCGCTCGCCGATGATCAGCATGGTGGAAACGACGCCGACCACCGGGATGCCGACGATGCCGAGCGTCGCGGTCAACGCCGGCACGCGCCTTACAATCGCAAACCATAGGGCGTAAGCGACCGCGTTGCCGAGCACGCCGGTGAAGACCACCGCCAGCAACGCGCCCGCGTGCGCGTGCTGGAATTGCAAGCCACCTTCAAACAGCAACATGCACGCGGCGATGATGACGAATGCGGTCGTGATCTGCCAGCTGGCAAGACCGACCGGATCGGCGTCGATACGCGCCCACTTGAGATAGACCGTGCCGGCCGCCCAACTGAAACCGGAGCCGACAGCGAACAACAGCCCCCAAGGAATACCGGTCGTCGCCATCGCCACCGGGCTGACGAGGACGATGAGCCCGATGGCGCAAAGCGCGATGGCTACCGATTGAATGCGGCTCGGCCGCTCGCTGAGGACTGCCCAGCCGAGCACAAGTGTCCAGATCGGCATGGCGTAGGTCAGTATCGCAACCCGCGAGGTCGCAGCCGCGATCTGTGCAAAGGCGCTGAACAGGCTGAAGGCGACGACATTGAGAATCGAAGCCGCCAGCACGTGCAGCCAAGCCCGGCCGAACGGCACCCGCAAGCTCCGTCCTGACGCCAGGCAGATGGCCAAGAGCGACAGCGTGCCGATGAAGGCCGTGGCGGTCCGCATGCTCAGCGGCGGGATTTCATTCAGCGCGATCTTCATCATCGGCCAAGTGAGCCCCCAAATCAGGCAGAGCACCACCAGCATCAAACGCGCCCGCAAACCCCTACCGGCGACCGCGTGGTTTCCTTCCACTTGCTGCCGCACGCTCACGGCGCGTTTGGTCCGTGCGCGATGAACCAATCGGCGATCTGTCCGCCGGTCATGAACTTCACGCCACTTTTGCCGCGAATGACCTCAAGCACACGGCGGAAATATTTCAGCCGATGCGGCGCGCCCATGATGTAAGGATGTACGACGAGCGCCATGACGCGCGCTGAGCCTGCGGCATCGGCGTAAAGTTGCTCGAATTGGTCGAGCGCGCGGTCGCAATACTCGTAGGCCGGGTGATGCTGGATCAGCATCATGGCAACGTCGTTGCATTCCTGGGTGTAAGGCACGTTGAGAATCGGCTTGCCGCGCGTCTTCAACCAAACCGGCTGGTCGTCGAGCACCCAGTCGGCGACATAGTCGTAGCCTTCTTCCGCCAACACATCGGGCGTTTCCCAGGTTTCGGTAAGGCCGGGTCCGAGCCAGCCGCGCGGCGGCGATCCGGTCGCCTGCAAGATCGCGGCGCGGGTCTTGCGGATATCGGCCCGCTCATTCTTCACCTTCTGCATGTTGCGCTGGGTGTAACCGTGGCCGATGAACTCCCATTGGCGCTCGACTGCGGCGCGCACGATTGCCGGATAGGCCGCAAGCGCGGAGCCGTTGATTGCCAGCGCGGCTGGAATCGCGAGCTTGTCGAACACCTCGGCGAAGCGCCAAAAACCGACGCGATTTCCATATTCGTGCCACGCCCAATTCGGCACGTCCGGCATCGGCGAGCCGCCGGCTGGCGGCGTGAGTACCGTGCGCGGCATTGGCTCGGTCGGATCCCATTCCTCGACATTGACGATCACCCAGACCGCAAGGCGCGCACCATCCGGAAGTTTAAGCGGCGGCCGTTCGGTGATCGCCGAATACGCGATCCGGTCGGATGGCAGCATGCGTCGCTTCGACCCTTTCCGCGCCGGCGCGGATTTTTTTTGCCGCTTTGTCATAGCCGATTATTCCTGCCGGTCGCCGCCAAGGCCGTCAACGCGCTCGGGCGTCGTCTGCAACGGGAACTGGAAAAATCCCGCCAGCGACAACGAGAGGCGGTCGTCCAGCAAGCCCTTCGGCGCAAAAGCAACGGCGTCGGCAAGTGAAGCATTGCCCGGCCGACCGTCGCTCGGCCGGGGTCCCTCTCAAGCCGGTCGCGACACGCCTAAGCCGGACGTCTTTTCCCCAGCCGAAGGATAGCGGGCGGCAATCGAACCGATCACGGTGAGTCCGAGACCACAAAGAAACGGCAGTACGAACACGGTCCACGATTTGCCCGTGATGTCCCAGAGAGCGCCGCAGAGTGTAGGAATGACGATGGCGCAGGTGTAGGTGATGGTCAGCATACCGGCCGCCGTGCGCGACACGTCGGCCGGCGCAGCCAGGACCGGCGGCAGCGCCAATACCGCCGTCATCGT
Source organism: Hyphomicrobiales bacterium (assembly GCA_019075925.1). Lineage (GTDB taxonomy): Bacteria > Pseudomonadota > Alphaproteobacteria > Rhizobiales > Xanthobacteraceae > BOG-931. The sequence continues at coordinate 20,484 of JAGXAC010000030.1, forward strand.
GATCGAGGTCGAGATACCCACCAGGGCAGCGCACACGATGATGCCGAACGGCGACGAAACAAAAATAAATCCAACGAACGCGGCCGCCATGGCGGGCCCAAACAGCAAAAACGGCCAAGCGCGGCGTTGCAGGCGGCCCACCATCGCGATCAGCACGAACAGCCCGACGATCTGCGCTCCGTTGAGCGCGCTCAGGGTCGGCCCGAACAGATCAGGCTGCCCGCGGCTCGCCAGATAATCGCCAAGAAACGCATTGGCAGCGAAGAACGGCGCGCTGTTGGTACCGAAGCCAAAGCCAAGCAGCCAGACCAGCGGATTTTTCCAGTCCGGCCACCACAATCGGCTGCGCGCGCCCGCGACGACGGCAACGGCATGGTCGCGGCGTTTCGGGCCAAACAGGAGAAATACCAGTGCGATGGCAAGGGGGGGCAACGCCCACAGTACGAAATCGAGCCGCCACGAACCGCCTGCAAGCGGCAGCACAAGGGGAAGCGTCACTGCCGGCGGCAAAGTGGCGCCCATCACCATACCGCTCGAATAGGCGATCGTGCCGGCGGCGATGCGTGCCTGCATCCATTCGCGCACCAGCATCGGCATGGCTGGCTGCATGACCGCGATACCGAGGCCGGTGACGATCGCGGCGACATAGAGCGTCCAAACGTTGACGGCAGCACCGCGGGCGGCGCCCGCCAGCGCTGCCAGGGCCACGCCGGCCACGATGGCGAGGTTGCTGCCAATCCGGGCGATGAGCAGCGATCCGGGAACGGCGGCGACGGCGAACACCGCCAAAGGCAGGCCAATCAGGAGACCGATCTGCGTCTCCGACATGTGCAGTTCTTCGTGGATCAGCGGGATCAGCGGCGGCACTGCAAGAAGCGTCAGCCGCATGGCAATGCCGGCGAGAAAGAGCAGGCAAAGAAGCTTGGCGAAGCCGCCGGCCAAGGAGCCGTCTCGGCCGATGTCAATTGTCATCGAATGAAAGCCCGGTGTAGGCCGATAACGTGCATGAGTAGGTCACTCCGCACAAGCAACACTGAGGCGCAGTTTCGCCCGCCGTGCCATGACTTCCGCCGTGTTGCACCGCAACGCGCGGTATGTTAGCGATGCCGCGGTTTTCGCGGGATCGCGGGGGCATTCCCGCCGCCTCCAATAGTCCGAGTCCCGCCTAAATCCCAAAGGCCTGCACCGACTTTTTGCGCGGTTGCCGGTCTTGCGGAACAATCCAAAAGAAAACGCCGCGCAGGAAAGCACGCCGGCTTAGGGCATACACGTGGCAGGCGACGAACCCCTGGTATCCGGCATGGCCGGCCGTTACGCGACAGCGCTGTTCGAACTGGCGCGCGAGTCAAACGCCGTCGATGCCGTGAAGGCGGATCTAGAGCGGTTTGATACGCTGATCGCCGAAAACCCCGATCTCAACCGGCTGGTCCGCAGCCCGGTCTTTTCCACCACCGAACAGTTGAACGCACTTTCGGCCGTGCTGACGCGCGCCGGCATCAGCGGGCTTGTCGCGCAGTTCCTCAAGCTCGCGGCCACGAACCGCCGCCTGTTCGCGGCGCGCGAGATGATTCGCGGCTATCGCGAACTGGTCGCCAAGTACAAAGGGGAGGCGACCGCCGAAATAACCGTCGCCGAGAAGCTCACGGACGATCACGTCGCCGCGCTGAAGAGCGCGCTTAAGGCGATCAGCGGCAAGGACGTCGCGCTTAATGTCAGGATTGACCCGACCATCATCGGCGGTCTCGTGGTCAAGCTCGGCAGCCGCATGGTCGATAGTTCGCTCCGAACCAAACTCAATGCCATCAGGCATGTGATGAAAGAGGCCCGCTAATGGATATCCGCGCCGCGGAAATTTCAGCCATCCTGAAAGAGCAGATCAAGAACTTCGGCCAGGAAGCCGAAGTATCAGAAGTCGGCCAGGTGCTTTCGGTCGGCGACGGCATCGCCCGTGTCTACGGCCTCGACAACGTGCAGGCCGGCGAGATGGTCGAATTCGAAAGCGGCGTCAAAGGCATGGCGCTCAATCTGGAAATCGACAATGTCGGCATCGTGATTTTCGGCTCCGATCGCGAGATCAAGGAAGGGCAGACCGTCAAGCGCACGCGCGCCATTGTCGAAGTGCCGGTCGGCAAAGCTCTGCTCGGCCGCGTCGTCGATGCACTCGGCAACCCGATCGACGGTAAAGGGCCGATCAAAGCGGAGGCGAAGGCGCGCGTCGACGTGAAAGCGCCCGGCATCATTCCGCGCAAATCGGTGCACGAGCCGATGGCGACGGGACTGAAAGCAATCGACGCTCTGATCCCGATCGGTCGCGGCCAGCGCGAACTCATCATCGGCGACCGGCAGACCGGCAAGACCGCCATCGCGCTCGACACCATCCTCAACCAGAAGCCGCTGAATGCGTCCGGCGACGAGAAGATCAAGCTCTATTGCGTCTATGTCGCGGTAGGCCAGAAGCGTTCGACGGTGGCGCAATTCGTCAAGGTTTTGGAGGAGCAAGGGGCTCTCGATTATTCGATCGTGATCGCAGCCACCGCTTCCGATCCCGCTCCGATGCAGTTTCTGGCCCCGTTCTCCGGCTGCGCCATGGGTGAATACTTCCGCGACAACGGCATGCACGCCGTAATCATCTACGACGATCTGTCCAAGCAAGCCGTCTCCTACCGACAGATGTCGCTCTTGCTGCGCCGCCCGCCGGGCCGCGAAGCTTATCCGGGTGACGTGTTCTATCTCCACTCGCGTTTGCTCGAACGCGCCGCGAAGATGAACGACGATCACAAAGCCGGGTCGCTGACCGCGCTGCCGGTGATCGAGACGCAGGCGAACGACGTGTCGGCCTACATCCCGACCAACGTGATCTCCATCACCGACGGGCAAATCTTCCTAGAGACCGATCTGTTCTATCAGGGCATCCGCCCCGCGGTGAATGTCGGCCTCTCGGTATCGCGCGTCGGTTCTGCGGCCCAGACCAAGGCGATGAAAAAGGTCGCCGGCCGCATCAAGGGCGAACTCGCGCAATACCGGGAAATGGCGGCCTTCGCCCAGTTCGGCTCCGACCTCGATGCCACCACGCAGCGACTCCTCAACCGCGGCGCGCGGCTCACTGAATTGCTCAAGCAGCCGCAATTCTCGCCGCTGAAGATGGAAGAGCAGGTCGTCACCATCTATGCCGGCGTCAACGGTTATCTCGACGCACTGCCGTTGCCGCGCATTCGCGCATTCGAGGATGGCTTGCTGACGGCGTTGCGGCAGCAGCACCCGGAAATCCTCAACACCATTCGCGATTCGCGCGATCTGGATGACGCCACCGCCGCAAAGCTCAAGGCGGCCGTCGAGAGCTACACCAAGACGTTTTCGGCCTGATCGCCAAATACAGACCTAAGTCCGATGCCGTCGCTCAAAGACCTGCGCAACCGGATCGCCGCCACCAAGGCGACGCAGAAGATCACCAAGGCCATGCAAATGGTTGCAGCGTCAAAGCTGCGCCGCGCGCAGGCTGCAGCCGAAGCGGCACGGCCCTATGCGACCGCCATGGACAAGGTGCTCGGCAATATCGCCGCATCCGTAAAGGGCTCGGAAACCGCGCCTCGGCTTTTACGCGGCGCAGGCGACGACAAAGTGCATCTGCTGCTCGTCTGCACCGGCGAACGCGGCCTTGCCGGCCCGTTCAATACGTCGATCGTCCGTCTGGCCCGCGAGCACGCCGGCGCGCTGGCGCGTGAGGGTAAGGAAGTAAAGTTCTTCTGCGTCGGCCGCAAAGGCTACGATCAGCTGCGGCGTCTTTATCCGAATCAGATTGTCGAAATGGTCGACCTGCGCGCCGTCCGGGCGCTGCATTTCGAGCACGCCGAGATGATCGCCGAAAAGGTCATTGCCCTGTTCGACAAGTTCGAATTCGAGGTGTGCACGCTGTTCTTCTCGCGGTTCCGCTCGGTGATCGCCCAGATACCGACTGCACAGCAGATTATCCCTCCCGTTTTCGATGCTGCGGCGACCGACGCGCTTGGCGGCGCGGCCTACGAGTTCGAGCCGGAGGCTGAGGATATTCTGCACGAGCTGCTGCCGCGCAATCTCGCGGTGCAGATTTTTCGCGCGCTATTGGAGAACGCCGCTTCATTCTACGGTGCGCAGATGTCGGCAATGGACAATGCAACCCGCAACGCCGGCGACATGATCCGCCGGCAGACGCTTCAGTACAACCGCACCCGTCAGGCGATGATCACCAAGGAACTGATCGAGATCATCTCCGGCGCCGAGGCGCTCTAGTTTCCGTAACGAGGACGATATGGCTACACCCAACGCAGTCGGAAAGATCACCCAGGTCATCGGCGCCGTCGTCGACGTGCAGTTCGAGGATCACCTGCCGGCGATCTTGAACGCGCTCGAGACCAAGAACGGCGGCAACCGCCTGGTGCTCGAGGTGGCGCAGCATCTCGGCGAGTCGACGGTGCGCACCATCGCCATGGACTCCACCGAAGGCCTGGTCCGCGGTCAGGAAGTCGCCGATACCGGCGCGCCGATCTCGGTGCCGGTCGGTCCGGAACTGCTCGGCCGCATCATCAACGTAATCGGCGACCCGGTCGACGAAGCCGGCCCGGTCAACGCCCACGCCACCCGCGCCATCCATCAGGAAGCGCCGACCTACACCGACCAGTCGACCGAGGCGCAGATCCTCGTCACCGGCATCAAGGTCGTCGACCTGCTCGCGCCTTACGCCAAGGGCGGCAAGATCGGCCTGTTCGGCGGCGCCGGCGTCGGCAAGACCGTGCTGATCATGGAGCTCATCAACAACGTCGCCAAGGCGCACGGCGGTTACTCCGTGTTCGCCGGCGTCGGCGAGCGCACCCGCGAGGGCAACGACCTCTATCACGAGATGATCGAGTCGGGCGTCAACAAGGACCCGCACAAGGGCTCGGTCGAGGGCTCCAAGTGCGCGCTGGTGTACGGCCAGATGAACGAGCCGCCGGGCGCCCGCGCCCGCGTCGGCCTCACCGGCCTGACCGTCGCCGAATACTTCCGCGACCAGGGCCAGGACGTGCTGTTCTTCGTCGACAACATCTTCCGCTTCACGCAAGCGGGCTCGGAAGTGTCGGCGCTGCTCGGCCGTATTCCTTCGGCCGTAGGCTATCAGCCGACGCTCGCCACCGACATGGGCGCACTGCAGGAGCGCATCACCACCACGACCAAGGGCTCGGTCACTTCGGTGCAGGCCATTTACGTGCCGGCCGA
>JAGXAC010000203.1 GCA_019075925.1 Hyphomicrobiales bacterium
ACCTATATCAAGATCCAGAACGCCGATCCAAAACCGTTCCGATGGACCAAATCTGCCGACGACATTCTCGCATCGATCGAGCGCTTCTGCCGCCGAACAATCAGCGATCACGAAACAGCTGCATAGAAACTTCAGAATCAGGACACTAGCACAGACCGGCTAGCGCAGACCGGCTAGCGTGTTATCGGGAAACCGGGGTCCAGCTGATCCGGCATTACGGCGCCGGCGCCACCGGCAGCCGCTAGAGAAACCCCGAGGTTTTCAGCATCTGATACACGGCGGCCGCTGCAACCGCTGCTGTACCGAGGAAAAACACAACAAAGCCGACACGCGACTTGATCATCACCAACCCCTCCACGCCACAGAACTGAGGCAGGAAGGCTACTGACCGCGACACCCTCTTGTCACGGCGTCCGACGCAGGCATCAACAGCTTTCTGCGCCCACTCGCGCTCGATGAGAAGAAGCCGGCACCGCCATACCCGCCCGCCACACGCCGAAGCCATCAGGCGCCTGACATTCCGCTAACTCGCCGCCCGGAGTTCAACGGTATCGGCGTGCCGCTGCCGCCGTGAGACTTTGCGGCGCTCGTGCCGCGGCGCCGGCGCAACGCGCTTCTGATGTCGGCCGGGTTGAGGAATCAGAACGAAAACGGGAGTGAGGAAACATGTCGAAGGCAAATAATGCCGACATGATGCGCAGTCACGAAAAGCGGCGCGCGCCGCCGCTTGCCGAACGTGAGATAACGATCACCCGCACGTTCGATGCGCCGCGAGCGCTGGTCTTCAAAGCCTGGACCGACGCCAAGATGCTGGCGCAATGGTGGGGACCGAAAGGCTTCACCGCTCCGGTGTGCGAGTTCGACCCCCGCGTCGGCGGCGCGATCCGCATCCACATGCCGTCGCCCGATGGCGCCGTCTATCCGATGGACGGCAAAATCCGCGAAATCGTGCCGCCGGAGCGGCTCGTCTTCACCAACAACGCGCTGGACAACAAGGGCGGTCGCAGCATCGAAGGGTTCACCACCATGACCTTCGCGGATGACGGCGGCAAAACCAGACTGACGCTGCATACCCGCGGCGCAGCGATGATCGAGATCGCCGTAAACTATCTGCAAGGCATGGAACACGGCTGGAGCCAAAGCATCGACAAACTTGCCGGGTTGCTCGCGCCAGGCGCTTGACTCAGCTCCCAGCCCTTCCGGCTTTCGCGGCGGGATAAAAGCGACGACCACCGATCCTCGGCCGGCGGCTCGCGACAATCGATGCAGGACGAGTCATCCGGGACGGCTGATCGAAAATGGGGCGACCCGGCGTCGCCAAATTGTTTAATACTATTAACACAATTGCGACGATATCGCGGTATTGTGTTCCTCGCGATGCCTGATTCGGTTTCACGGCTTTATCAAGCGGCGCTTGCTTGCCGGCACGACGATCCGTCCACCTCGCGGACGGCGCGGCTGTTGCGCTCCGGCCGCAGCAAGATGGCGAAGAAGCTCGCCGAAGAAGCGGTCGAGGTCGTCATCGACTCGATGAATGGCGACCGCGACGCGGTGGTCAAGGAAAGCGCCGACCTCATCTACAATCTCGTCGTCCTGTGGGTCGCGACCGGCATTCGGCCGGACGACGTCTGGAAAGAAATGGACCGCCGCGAGCGGCTGCTCGGCATCGCCGAGAAGGTGCCGAAGAAGGTGGCCGAAGAAAGCAGCCGCCGCAAAATCGTCGTTCTCGAGAATCGCCGGCTGCGCAAGCGGCGCTGATTACCGTCATTGCGAGGAGCCACCGGATCAAGGCCGGTGGCAGGCTCTGCGAACGAAGCAACCCACGAGCCTCGTCTTCCAGGCCGGATTGCCTCGCTGTCGCTCGCAATGACCATGGACATTGCCTCGCCTCGCCGCTAACCAGCACCGCATGCTCCGCCGCCTTTATGATTGGTGCGTCGACACTGCCGGCAAACCGCACGCGGTCTGGGTGCTGGGGCTGGTGGCGTTCTGCGAAAGCTCATTCTTTCCGATCATTCCCGATGTGATGTTGATCCCGATGGCGCTGGCGCGGCCGGACCGCGCCTGGCGGCTGGCCGCGGTTTGTACGATCGGTTCAGTCGTCGGCGGCGTGCTCGGCTATTTCATCGGCGCGGCGCTCTATGACACCGTCGGGCAATGGCTCATTCATCTCTACGGCTATGGCGGCAAGGTGGAGGCATTTCGCGCCGCGTATGCGCAATACGGTTCGCTGATCATCCTGCTCAAGGGGCTGACGCCGATACCGTACAAGATCGTGACCATCACCTCCGGGTTCGCCGGTTACAATCTTGGCCTGTTCATTCTATTTTCGTTCATCACCCGCGGCGCGCGGTTCTTCATCGAGGCGTTCCTGCTCAACCGCTACGGCGAGCGCGCGCGCGGCATCATCGAAAAACGGCTCGGCCTATGGACCGGCCTTGCCGCCGTCGCCATCGTGGTTGGCTTTATTGTCGTGGTGCGCGTATTCTAGCCGAACGGCCATGACGACGATCGTTGGGTGTCGAAGTCTCTGCGTTGCCGCCGGCGCGGCGCTTGTCATTCTCGCGCTGGCAGGCACGTCTTTCGCCGAGGACCAGCCGGCGCCCTCCGCTGCCGCGCCGCCAGCCAAGACGTCGTCGTTCCCGCCGCAGCCGCCGCCCGCCGACAAGCCGGGCTTCCTGCACCAGCTCAAGGGCTGGTGGGACAATTCGCTCGGCTTCTTCGGCAAGAGCATCGAAAAATCCGGCGACGTCACCAAGGATGCCGCCGGCGCCGCCGGCAACGCCATGAAGGGCGCGGTCGAAGCCACCAAAAATGCCGCTACTGCCATCGTCAAACTGCCGGGCACGCGGATGATCGATATTTACCTGCGTTGCGAAAAAGCGCCGAACGGGGCGCCCGATTGCGAGACGGCCGCCGCCAGCGCCTGCCGCGCCAAGGGCTTTGGCGGCGGCCATCCGCTCGACGTGCGCACCGAGCAGAAATGCGACGCCGCCACGCTCGCCAGCGGCGTGCCGCCGGAACAACGTAACTGTCCGGTCGAAACCACCATCACCCGCGCCATCTGTCAGTAATTCCGGAAAGGCGATTGCCGTCATGATGTCGAAAGAAGACCGCAACAAGGCCGCCGACATTCTGATGGCTGCGGAGAAAACGCGCCGGCAGGCGGTGCAAATTTCCAAGACCTGGCCCGACATTACCATGGACGACGCCTATGCGATCTCGACCGAGGTCGCCAGCCGCAAGATCGCCGGTGGCGCCAAGCTGATCGGCCACAAGGTCGGGCTGACCTCGAAGGCGATGCAGCGGTCTTCGCAGATCGACGAGCCGGATTACGGCCACCTGCTCGATTCGATGATGATCGCCGACGGCGCCCGTGTGCAGCACGAGAATTTCTGCCTGCCGCGGGTCGAGATCGAACTGGCCTTCGTTCTCGGCAAGCCGTTGCGCGGGCCGGGCGTCGGCCTCACCGATGTCCTGCGCGCCACCGACTATGTCGTGCCGGCCATCGAGGTGGTCGATGCGCGGCTGCAGGATCCGCGCAAGATTTTCGACACCGTCTCCGACACTGGCGCCGCCGCCGGCATTGTCGTCGGCGGCCGTCCGGTCAAGCCGCTGGAAGTCGATCTGCGCTGGGTCGGCGGCATCATGTATCGCAATTCGGAGATCGAGGAGACCGGCGTCGCTGCCGGCGTGCTCGGCCATCCGGCCCTGGGAGTCGCCTGGCTCGCCAACAAGCTCGGCGCGCACGGCGTCACGCTTGAGCCCGGCCATCTTGTCCTTGCCGGCTCGTTCACCCGCGTGGTGTTCGCTAGGAAGGGCGACACGCTCCACGCCGATTTCGGCTCGCTCGGCGGTATCGCGCTGCAATTCGTTTGATCGTCACGGCGAGCGGAGCTGAAACAATCGATACGGCCGCAAAGGACCGGATTGCTTCGTCGCCAATAGCCCGTCGGAGACGGGCGTGAACGCCCTTTTGCCTCGCAATGACGCTGCCAAAGCCTTTTTAGGTCCGTTGACTTGGGCCGCCGGCGGCATAGATTCGGGGTGTTCCGAGGGGAGCTCCCGGGAGGGAGCTGAGAAACCGCCGCCGGGCCACATGGCTCCCGCACCGCGACAAACCCTTTGAACCTGATCCGGTTCGTACCGGCGAAGGGACAGGAATCGTATATGATCGCCGCAAATACAGCCCCCGTTCTGATCGCCCGGTTGATCGGACCGTGGTTTGTCGCTCTTGGCCTCGGCCTGTTGCTCAACCGCAGATTCTACGTCGATGCCGTCGTCCAGGGCACGCACAGCCCGGTTGTGATCTTCCTGGCGGGCAGCGCCACCCTCCTCGGCGGGCTTGCCATCCTCAACGCGCACCGGAGCTGGACCGCCGACTGGCGCGTCATTGTCACCATCATCGGCTGGCTGTTCGTCATCGCCGGCAGCATCCGCATTGTGCTGCCGGCAATCGCTTCGTCGGTTGCGGCGGGAATCTATGCCGGAACGACGGCGCTGGCGGTGACCGGCATCGTCGTTCTCATCGTTGGCGGCTATCTGTCGTTTGAAGGCTATCGGCGTTAGCACCGCATGGAAAATCCATGATGCCGCAAAATCCAAGCCGGTTTTCGGAAAAAAATTACGGACAAGAATTGGAGTACCTGCAATGAACAAGCATATCGCGCAAAGCGACCTCGCCGCGCCGAAGGTCACCACCGGCCCGATCATGGGCTCGCGCAAGATTTACGCGCGGCCCGACGCGGCGCCGGATTTGAAGGTGCCGCTGCGCGAGATCGCGCTGGATGCGTCCGCCAACGAGCCGCCGGTGCCGATCTACGATCCGTCCGGCCCCTACACCGATCCCGACCTGACGATCGACGTCGCCAAGGGCTTGCCGCGCACGCGCATCGAATGGGTGAAGGCGCGCGGCGGCGTCGAGGCCTATGACGGCCGCGCCATCAAGCCGGTGGACAATGGAAATGTCTCGGGCAAGCATCTCGCCCGCAATTTCCCGGATACGCCGCAACCGCTGCGGGCGATTTCACCTTCCTCTCACCTCCCCCTGGAGGGGGGAGGTCGATCGCACGCAGTTCGGTCGGGTGGGGGTGACCAAACATCGCCAAAAATTCACCCCACCCCGGCGCTCCGCGCCGACCCTCCCCCTCCAGGGGAGGGTAAGCCGCCCCCCCTCACCCAGCTTGAATGGGCGCGCGCGGGCGTCGTCACCAAGGAAATGATCTACATCGCCGAGCGCGAGAATCTCGGCCGCAAAAAAA
>JAGXAC010000204.1 GCA_019075925.1 Hyphomicrobiales bacterium
CTCTTGCCAATCCCGGGATGGCGGTCGCCCTGATCACTTGATTGCGCAGGAACAGTCCCCACCGTGTTTTCGGGGCAAACGCCGCGGAAACACGTTCGGCGGCTTTCTGTTTGGGCGCGATGTAATCCCGCAAGCGCGTTTCATAGTTGGCAAAGGCCAAGTCATGCCGTCCGCCCGCTTGCGCAAGTTCACCGGCCGGGACGTACGCCGCCGTCATCGCCAGAGCCGAGCCTTGTCCGGCCATCAATGACACGCAGAATGCCGCGTCTCCGATCAGTGCGATTCGGCCTTGCGACCAGGTTTGCATTTTGATTTGGCTGACGTGATCGAAATAGAGCTCCTCGGTTTGCCCAAGCTCGCCAAGAATGCGCGGACACTCCCATTTTCCATCGCCATATCTGTTGCGCAGGATTGTCTTTTGCGCCGGCAGATCAAGCATCGCCGAGCCGGACGCATCGGTTTGTCCGGTGAAAACAAACAAGAACAACGTGCGATCGTCGCGCAGAGCGAAGCGACCCACCATGCGTCCCGGGTCGCTATAAATCACGTACACGTCTTCATCGCGCGGGCGATATCCGGGCACTTCGAACGCCGCGACGATGTAACCCAGCTGCGTTTCAAACCGGCGACGCCACAACCCGAGATCAGGACCTTTTTCAGAGTCGTCTATGACAATCGGCGGCTGTTCAGCGGGATTGGTTTCTCAGCATACGCCAACCGCCGCTTGGCCTGTCGTGTCATTGCGCCGCTACAAGGTCCGTTGCTTGTCGCCGCATTCCTTGCAGGTGTAAGCCACCCTGGTCTCCCCCGGCGCCGCAGACACCCGGTTCGGCGCGCCGCACTTCCCGCATTTGGTCTCGATGCGGGTCTGACCCTGCTTGATGGTGACGGTTTTGCGCTCGAGCGCCTCCTTCACCAGGCGTTCGGTTTCGTCGCGCATCGATTGCTTCGACATTCGGGCCTTCCTGCTTGCTGCGCCGTGAGGGTCCTACACGCGCTGATAGGCGTCGGCAACGTCCATTTGAGCTTTCGCTCGGTCGTTCAGTGCCGCTTTGCGTAAAACGCCATGCGTGCCTGATTATGACCGATATTTTTCGGCGCGCGCTGCGCGGCGAAGCCAGCGGCGGCAAACTTTTCCAGCATCGCGGTCTCGCTGTAACGCGTCAATCCGAGCCGCGAGCGCAGCCGCCAATACCGCGAAAACAGCGTGCGGGTCACCCCCCACGTCGCGGCGAAGAAAAAGCCGTTGGCCTTGGCGAATCGCAGGAGCGCGATCGCGTCCGCTGCCGCAGCGACGTTGGGCTGCAGAATATCGCTGACGACGAGGAGGCCGCCGGGCTTGAGCAACCGGTGAAACAACGCAAACAGGGCGCCGGCGCCGGCCGGGGTCAGATATTGTACGACCGAGTGCAGGACGATCAGATCGAGCGTGCGCTCCGGCAGCCGCGCGATCTCGTGCGGCGCCACCACATGGATTTTTCCGTTGCCGGCCAGTCGCGCCGCCAGCGCCTCGCGCACCGTCGGCGCGGCTTCGCACAGCCAAACTTCCGCCGCGGCGCCGGCGACGATCTCGGCGTGCAAGGCTTCGCCTGCGCCGTAATCGAGCACGCGGGCGTCCGGATTGGCGACCAGCGCCGCGATCTCGTGCGCGATCAGCCGATAATGCACGTCCTTGTGGCGCGCATTGGCGTAGATGAAATGCGGGCTGTCCCAGAACCCGATCCAATCGGCGATCATTTACGCCACAGCGCCATCAGCGGACCTTTCGGGCCGAACACCGGATCGGTGGCCGGCAACGGAACCTCCGGGATGCTAGCGAGCGCTCTTGCGTGTTCGGCTTTGCTGCCGCGGCAGAGATTGTATTTGCCGGTCGGCGGATAGGCGCCGATCACCATCAATTCGGCGCTCTCCATCATCCGCTGATGGCCGGTGCCGGCGGGCAGAACGACGACGTCGCCGGCCGCGATCTCGATCACGCGGCCCTTGTCGCCGCCGAACCGTACCCGCGCGAAGCCGCGCGCCACGCCCATCGCCTCGTGGATCATCGAATGATAATGCACGTAAGGATAAACGCCGTTGCGCCATAATCCGCCCCAGCCGTTGGCCGCGAACGCCTTCTCGACCACGCGTTCGGGATCTGGCGAACCGGTCAGGTCGATGGCGCCGCGGTAGAGCACGAATGGCAGCGGATTGTTGGGGATGCGGCCGTCGTCGGTGAAGACGTGCGTGATCGGTTGCGCGGCGGCCTTTCTTGCGGTCGGCATGGCTGGCCCGCTTATCCCCGCTTGAACTCGCGCATGTGAGCGACGAAGCGGCCGAACAGATAATGGCTGTCGCGCGGGCCGGGCGAAGCTTCCGGATGATATTGCACCGAGAACACCGGTCGGCCGCCGAGCGCGATGCCGCAATTGGAGCCGTCGAACAGCGAGACATGCGTTTCGACCGCGTTGGCCGGCAAGCTCGCGCGATCGACGGCGAAGCCGTGGTTCATCGAGGTGATCTCGACCTTGCGGGTGACGAGGTCCTGCACCGGATGATTGGCGCCGTGATGACCCTGATGCATTTTCACGGTCCTGCCGCCGGCCGCGATCGCCAGCATCTGGTGGCCGAGGCAGATGCCGAACACCGGCCTCTGCTCGATCAAGCTGCGGATCACCGGCACGGCGTAGGCGCCGGTCGCCGCCGGGTCGCCGGGTCCATTGGACAGAAAGATGCCGTCGGGCTTGAGCGCCAAAATATCGGCCGCCGACGTCCGCGCCGGCACCACCGTCACCTGACAGCCGGCGTCGGCCAACTGGCGCAGGATGTTGCGCTTGATGCCGTAATCGATGGCGACGACGTGGAACTCCGCGGGCTCGCGCATCTGACCGTAGCCTTCGCCCCATCGCCACGGCGTCTCGGTCCAGGTGAAGCGCTGGCCGGTGGTCACCATCGGGACGAGGTCCATGCCAACCAGTCCCGGCCACGCCTTGGCTTCTTTTTTCAACGCGGCAAGATCGAAACGGCCGGACGGCTCGTGCGCGATGACCGCGTTCGGCATGCCTTTTTCGCGGATGAACGCGGTGAGCGCACGGGTGTCGATGCCGGCGAGTCCGATCACGCCGCGGCTCTTCAGCCATTGGTCGAGGCCGCGCGTGGCGCGGTAATTCGACGGCGAGGTGATCGCGGCATGCAGAATGACGCCGCGCGCGCCAGGTGTCGCCGCCAGATTGACGGTCTCGACGTCTTCCTCGTTGGTGCCGACGTTGCCGATGTGGGGAAACGTGAAGGTGACGATCTGGCCGGCATAGGACGGATCGGTGAGGACTTCCTCGTAGCCGGTCATCGCCGTATTGAAGCAGACCTCGCCGACCGCATGTCCGGTCGCGCCGAAGCCAACGCCGTCCAGCACGGTGCCGTCGGCCAGCACCAGCAGCGCCGTCGGCACGGGCTCATCCCAGCGGCTTTGCTTCTGCGGTTGTGTCAGCATCGACAAACGCCTAAATCTTGTTGCGCCCGCCGATCGCCCGCGGGCGAATTTGCCAGTTGGTGAGAGGCCATAGCCGTGTTGCGCGACGAGATCAACAATGCGCTGAAAGACGCCATGAAGGCCGCCGACAAGCGCCGCGTATCGACGCTGCGGCTGATCAACGCGGAGATTCTCAAGCGCGAGACCAGCGCCGCCGAGCGCCTGTCGCTCGGCGATGCCGAGATTCTCGACGTGATGGGCAAGATGATCAAGCAGCGCCAGGAATCGCTGGAGATTTACGAAAAAGCCGGCCGGGCCGAGCTTGCCGCGCAGGAGCGCGAGGAGATCGAGATCATCTCGGCCTATATGCCCAAGCATCTTTCCGACATGGAGGCGGGCGAGGCGATTTCCGCGCTGATCAAGGAATTGGAAGCCGCCACCATCAAGGACATGGGCCGCACCATGGCGGCGCTCAAGGAGCGCTTCGCCGGCCGGATGGATTTCGGCAAGGCAAGCGCCATGGTGAAGAAGCTGCTTGCCGGGTAGGGCGCCTGCTGTGGATAACCGGGACAAGCGCCATCCGCCCGGTGGTGCGAGCCGGATGTGGTCTATTTAGCGCCACGAACCGCCACCCTTCCGCGCTAACCTAGCCGCGAATCACCATGCGATTCTCGCCGCAATTCCTCGATGAGCTGCGCGCGCGGCTTCCGGTTTCGGAGGTCGTCGGCCGGCGCGTGAAATTGCGCAAGGCCGGGCGTGAGTTCAAAGGATTGTCGCCGTTCAACAAGGAGAAGACGCCGTCGTTCTTCGTCAATGACCAGAAGGCGATGTGGTTTGATTTCTCCTCCGGCAAGAACGGCAACATTTTCGACTTCATCATGCTGACCGAGGGCGTGAGCTTCCCGGAGGCGGTCGAGCGGCTCGCCGGGGAGGCCGGTGTTCCGCTGCCGGTGTTGACGCGCGAGGCGCAAGCGCAGGAGGAGCGGCGCAAGACGCTGCACGATATTGTCGAGCTCGCCGCCAAGTTCTTCGAGGCGACCCTTGCCTCGCGCAACGGCGCGCGCGGCCGCGGCTATCTCGCCGACCGCGGCATTGCGCCGGCGACGCAGGTCAAGTTCCGGCTCGGCTACGCGCCGGCAGGGCAATACGCGCTCAAGGAATATCTCGGCGGCGACAAGATATCGGTGGAGGACATGGCGGAAGCCGGCCTGCTCGTCACCGGCGAAGACATTGCCGTGCCCTACGATCGCTTCCGCGACCGCGTGATGTTCCCGATTTCCGACTGGCGCGGCCGCGTCATCGCCTTCGGCGGACGCGCGCTCGAAAAGGACATTGGCGCCAAATATCTCAACTCGCCGGAAACGCCGCTCTTCCACAAGGGCGGCACGCTCTACAATATTGCCGCCGCGCGGCAAGCGGCCCACGCCGGCCAGTCGCACCAATCGGCGGCCGACCGCTTCTCGGCGCGCGTCATTGCAGTCGAGGGCTATATCGACGTCATCGCCATGGTGAGCGCCGGCTTCGAGGCCACCGTCGCGCCGCTCGGCACCGCACTCACCGCCGATCAACTGGCGCTGATGTGGCGCATGGACGACGAGCCGATCCTTTGCTTCGACGGCGACGAGGCGGGCAAGCGCGCCGCCTATCGCGCACTCGATCTGGCGTTGCCGCTGGTCCGGCCGGGCAAGAGCCTGAAGCTTGCGGCACTGCCCGACGGGCAAGACCCCGACGACCTGGTGCGTTCGGGCGGAGGCGAGGCCGTTGAAGACGTGCTTGCGGCGGCGCGCCCGCTCGCCGACATGC
>JAGXAC010000205.1 GCA_019075925.1 Hyphomicrobiales bacterium
ATTGAGCAGATGCGATCCGGTCTCGGCTTCGAATACGCAGGAGCCGTCGCCGACTTCGGCCAGCCAGAAACTGAGCGTTTGCGCGATCGGCGGGGCGGGGAGCTTGCCGTCAATCATGGCTTGCAGCATGTCCCGTCCGGACATGCCGGCAACGTCGTCGGCTTTCGCCACGCCGTAAACGAATGACGGTATCGCACCCATTGTTCTAGTCTTTCTTCGGCAGCAGCACGAGTTGCGTCTGGGTGACCATCGCGCATAACCGGCCGTCGTTGCGGGTAATCCGGGTCTGCCACACCATGGTGGTGCGGCCGCGGTGGAGTGGTGTGCATTCGGCGCGCGCGGTATCGCCGACGGGAATGGCGGCAAAGAAGTTGGTCTTGCTCTCGATCGTCGTAGTGCTCGCGCCGGGCGGAAGATTGGCGACCGTCGCGACGGCGCCGACGTTGTCGGCAAATGACATGATGGCGCCGCCATGAATGATGTCCGGCATGGTGGCGAGTTCGCTGCGCACCGGCAATTCGGCGACGACCTTCTCTTTGGAAATATGCGTGAGCTTGATGCCGAGATAATCGGCAAACGGCGGCTGCTTGAATTCGCTCATGGCCGGTCTTTCGCCCTAATAAACCACGACGCTGCGGATGCTTTTGCCTTCGTGCATCAGATCGAACGCCGTGTTGATATCGGTAAGCGGCATGGTGTGGGTGATCATCGGATCGATTTCGATTTTTCCCTGCATGTACCAATCGACGATCTTGGGCACGTCGGAGCGGCCGCGCGCGCCGCCGAAGGCGGTCCCGCGCCAGATGCGGCCGGTAACCAGTTGAAACGGCCGGGTTGCGATTTCCTGACCCGAACCGGCGACGCCGATGATGATGCTCTGGCCCCAGCCCCGGTGGCAGCTTTCCAGCGCCGCGCGCATCAGATTGACGTTGCCGACGCATTCGAAGGTGTAATCGGCGCCGCCGATCTGGTCGGCGCCGCTCTTGGTCATGTCGACGAGATGGGCCACGAGATCGCCGCCCACGTCCTTTGGATTGACGAAGTGCGTCATGCCGAAGCGTTCGCCCCAGGCTTTCTTATTCGGGTTGAGGTCGACGCCGATAATCATGTCGGCGCCGACCAGCCGCAATCCCTGGATGACGTTGAGGCCGATGCCGCCGAGGCCGAACACGATCGCCTTGGCGCCCGGCTCGACCTTGGCGGTGTTGATCACCGCGCCGACGCCGGTGGTGACGCCGCAGCCGATGTAGCAGACCTTATCGAATGGCGCGTCCTCGCGAATTTTCGCCACCGCGATTTCCGGCAGCACAGTGAAATTGGCGAAGGTCGAGCAGCCCATGTAATGATGAATCTTCTTGCCGCCGCTGGAAAAGCGCGACGTGCCGTCGGGCATGACGCCTTGGCCCTGGGTGGCGCGGATCGCGGTGCAGAGATTGGTTTTGCGTGACAAGCAGGACGGGCACTGACGGCATTCCGGGGTGTACAGCGGAATGATATGATCGCCCGTCTTAACCGAGCTTACGCCGGGCCCGACGTCAACAACGACGCCGGCGCCTTCGTGACCGAGGATCGCAGGAAACAAGCCCTCCGGATCGGCGCCCGAAAGGGTGAACTCGTCGGTATGACAGATACCGGTCGCCTTGATCTCAACCAGCACTTCGCCGGCGCGCGGACCGTCGAGGTTGACCGTCGTGATCTCAAGCGGTTTGCCGGGGGCGAATGCCACGGCGGCGCGTACATCCATGAGTTCCTCATTTGCGGGAGATTTTTGGCCACGCCAAGCCGCTGAAGTCTGCACGCGGGTGCCGCAAAAACAAGGGTGCGGCCGCGATTCGATATCTATATGGGTTTTCCGATTTGCGCTTTTACGGCAGAGGAGGGCGTCATGCGACAAATCTGGATTACGCGTACTGGGCCGCCCGAGGTTCTCCAAATCAAGGAGGCACCCGATCCGGAGCCCAAGGCCGGCGAGCTTCGCATTCGCGTAGAGGCAAGCGGTATCAATTTTGCCGATATCATGGGGCGCATCGGCGTCTATCCAGATTTGCCGCCGATTCCGGTCGTGCCCGGTTACGAGGTCAGCGGCCGCGTGGACGCCGCAGGCATCGGTGCCGGTCAGGATTGGATTGGACGCGACGTCATCGCGCTGACGCGTTTTGGCGGCTATTCGGACGTCGTTTGCGTTCCGCAAAATCAGGTGTTCGAACGGCCGGCCAGTCTGTCGGTGCTGCAGGGTGCCGCCTTTCCGGTCAACTATTTAACCGCCTGGCAGCTCATCGTCGCGATGGGCGGCCTCAAGGTCAATGAAACCGTCCTCATCCACTCGGTGGGCGGCGGCGTCGGCATCGCCGCGACGCAAATCGCCAAGCATATCGGTGCCCGGGTTATCGGCACCGCATCTGCGGCCAAGCACGCCGAGCTGGCAGCGTTTGGTGTGGATCATCTCATCGATTATCGGGCCGAGGATTTCGAAGCGCGCACCCGCGAAATCACCAACGGCCGAGGCGTCGAGCTCATTCTCGATGCCGTCGGTGGCGAGTCCTTCAAGAAGGGATACCGCATCCTGGCGCCGACCGGACGGTTGGGGATGTTCGGGGCCTCCTCGTTGGCACAGGGCAAGGAGCGAAGCCTATCCGCGATGCTGTCGATGCTCGCGACCATGCCGTGGTTTCAGTTCAATCCGTTGTCGCTGATGAATGCGAACAAAGGTGTGTTCGGGGTCAACCTTGGCCACATGTGGAGCGAAATCGAACGCATGCGATCATGGGGCGATGCCATGTTGGAGTTGGCGGCACAAGGCGTCCTCAAGCCGAAGGTGGCGCGCACCTTCCGCTTTGACGAAGCCGCGCAAGCCCACCATTTTATTCAGGATCGCCGGAACGTCGGCAAAGTGCTTTTGGTGCCGTAAACAAAAGGGCGCGGCCGAAGCCGCGCCCTTACAATACGGAGACGCCGCGGTCTTATCGCGGTTGCGGCACGACCCGGATATACGGCTTCGGCGTCTTCCAGCCCTGCGGGTAGAGCTTCTTGGCCTCATCGTCCGTGATGGCGCCGCCGAGAATCACGTCTTCGCCCTGTTTCCAGTTCGCGGGCGTCGAGACGCGGTGCTTTGCGGTAAGCTGAAGTGAATCGATAACCCGCAGCACCTCGTCGAAATTACGGCCGGTGCTCATCGGATAAACCAAAACGAGCTTGATCTTCTTGTCCGGGCCGATGACAAACACGTTGCGCACGGTTTGGTTATCGTTTGGGGTGCGGCCGTCCGAGGTTCCAGGCGTGCTCGCTGGCAGCATGCCGTACAGCTTCGAGACTTTCAGTTCGGTGTCGCCGATCATCGGATAATTCGGCGCGAATCCGACCACGTCCTTGATGTCGCCGGCCCATTTTTTATGATTGTCGACCGGATCGACCGACAGGCCGATGATTTTGACGTTGCGTTTGTCGAATTCAGGTTTCATCCGCGCCATGGTGCCGAGTTCGGTGGTGCAAACCGGCGTGAAATCCTTGGGATGCGAAAATAAGACGACCCAGGAATTGCCTGCCCAGTCGTGGAAGCGGATTTTGCCTTCGGTCGTTTCGGCTTCGAAATCCGGGGCGGTATCGCCAATCTGCAGCGCCATGGAATCCTCCGTACTCTGTGCTCTGAATCCGAAATGTTCGGGATTTTACGCGTATTACATAGCGGGCGGGTGGTAGCAATACTAGGTCTATACTGAGGATTGTACGTTCGAATTCGCGGCCAAAATCAGAACAATTGCGTGGCGGTTGCCCTCGTTTTTGGAAGAAATTTCTTGGCTTTATTCGTGCGAACTAAGCTGCCGATTGCGCATTGTCAGCAGGGGCCGGTGGCGAAATCGAACGCATATGCCCCGACTTTGCCGCATCCTCGCCCTTAGACGGCCAGTCTCGTGCGATACCCGTCCGGCCATGATCGAACATCGCCCCGCGCCCTCGGCTCTGATGGACGTCATTGCGCGTTCGCAAATTTTGCTGAGGCGCCGGCCGGATACCCTGCCGGCCGGATTTGACGAGGTCGATGCCACGATCCTTGCCTGGATCGCCGCCGAGGGTCGCCGCATCGGCCGCGGCTTCGCCATGATGTAAGTTCGGCGCAGCCGCCCGACGCAACACCGAGTTCCGGCACACGCGCGGTTCCCAGCTAGCGGCCTGCGGTCATTGACATTTTCACGCCGACCCCGCAAAGCCAAAGGGCCGTCTGCGGGTGCTTAGCCGCCATGTTCAAGCGTATCCTGATTGCCAACCGCGGCGAGATCGCCTGCCGGATCATCAAAACCGCCCGCCGGATGGGCATCGAAAGTGTTGCGGTCTATTCCGATGCTGACCGTGACGCTCTCCACGTCGAAATGGCCGATACGGCCATCGCTATCGGACCGCCGGCGGCCGCGCAAAGCTATCTCGTCATCGACAGGATCGTCGCCGCGTGTCTGGAAAGCGGCGCCGAGGCGGTCCATCCGGGCTACGGATTCCTTTCGGAACGCGCCGCTTTCGCCGAGGCGTTGGCCAAAGCCGGCATTGTTTTCATCGGTCCGAACCCCAGGGCGATCGCCGCCATGGGCGACAAGATCGAATCGAAGCGGGCCGCCGCTCGCGCCAACGTGTCCACCGTGCCGGGCTATCTGGGAGTCATCGAGGACGAAAACCAGGCGATCAAGATCGCCGACGAGATCGGCTATCCGGTGATGATCAAGGCCTCCGCCGGCGGCGGCGGCAAGGGCATGCGGATCGCGCTTGGCAAGGCCGACGTGGCGGAGAACTTCGCGCGCGCCCGCTCGGAAGCGAAATCAAGTTTCGGCGACGACCGTGTCTTTCTGGAGAAATTCATCACCGATCCGCGCCACATCGAGATTCAGGTGCTCGGGGACAAGCATGGCAACGTCATTCATCTCGGCGAGCGCGAGTGTTCGATCCAGCGCCGCAATCAAAAAGTCATCGAGGAATCGCCAAGCCCACTACTCGACGATGGCACGCGGGCGAAGATGGGCGAGCAGGCGGTCGCACTTGCCAAAGCGGTCGGTTACGACAGCGCCGGGACCGTGGAGTTCGTCGCCGGACAGGACCGCAGCTTCTATTTCCTGGAAATGAACACGCGGTTGCAGGTGGAGCATCCGGTGACCGAGCTTGTCACCGGCATCGACCTCGTCGAACAGATGATCCGCGTCGCCGCCGGTGAGAAACTCAAAATCAAGCAAAGCGACATCAAACGGTCCGGCTGGGCGGT
>JAGXAC010000031.1 GCA_019075925.1 Hyphomicrobiales bacterium
GTCGGCGGCTGGATCGCCGGTGCGGCCGGCGCAACCGTGGATACCGCGGCGCTCTCCGCCGGCCCGGTTGGCGGCAGCGGGCTCGCTTCCGGATAGCGTGCTTTCAGGTCGCGCAAAAACCCTTCCAGCGTGTCGACCGATGCCGCGAGATGGGCGATGTTGCGGAATTCCGATCCGCTGGTGCCGAGCGGAGCCGAGGCGACCTCGAAAGCGCGGGCGTCGGGCGTTTGTGCCATCTTGGCAGCGTATTTCTGGCGAAAGCGGCTTAGCCCCAAAGTGTCCTCGCCGAGCGCATAACCGACGGTCGCGCGCAAAATGTCGGCGCGTTCCACCTCATTCAACGGCTGCCATTCTTTCCAGCGATCCCCGTAGTAAAGCTCGATCTGCTCGGCTGCTTTCGCCCACCGCCGCGCCGCCCATAGGATATCGGACCGAAGGCGTATCGCTTCGCGTCCCTGCTTGCTGGCGATGACCTCGAGCGCAAGATCGTAGCGGCCGAGATCGGAGAGAGCACGCGCTTCCAGCAAGATGCGCTGGTCGTGCAGTTCTTTGGCTAGGTCGGCGGTACGGCTCGAGCGCAAAGTCGCCAGCGCCCGGTCGGCTTTGCGGTTCATCAGATAAATCACCGCCAACCGCGTCGCCACCTGTGCGCGTGCAGCGCCTTGCAAACGGTGGTCGACTTGGTATTGCAACAGTTCGGCGGCTTGGTCGAGTAGATCGACGGAGACCAGCCGGTCGGCCAGACGCCTGATCATTTCATCGCCGCGGCGGCCGATCGGCGTGAGTTCACGAAAATCGTAGAACAAGGCCAACGCATCCACGGCCGGGAGCGCTTCGCCTTTGTCGCCAAGAAAGATTTGCTCGAAAGTCGCAGCCGCCTGGTCCTGGATACGCCGCGTCATGTCGGAATCCGGACGTGCCGCGATCGCGCTTCGCATCGCGTAAAACGAATCGCGATAGCGGCCCTCCTCGGTGTAAAGCCGAGCCAAGATTTCCAGCGCTTCGATCTCGGTGTCGTCGCCGCGCCAGATGGTGGTGAGCGTTTCCAGGCTGGAAATGGCTTCCGGCCGCTTGATATCGCCAATCGCATAGCGCAGCGCCGTCTCGCGCAGCTTGCCCTGCGCCGCCGCCGGGCGGTCCCAGGAATCGGCCGCGCTCTGATAGGCGGAAAGCGCATCCTCCGTCCGGCCCGTCCCTTCGGCGAGCCTACCGATCAGCCCCGACATCGCCGGCTGCATTTCGTGTGGAATGCCGATGGTCTCGAGGTCGTTGAGATTTTCGGCGGCACCACCGAAATCTTTCACCTCGATAGCAGCGCGCATCTCGTATTTCAGGACAATGCGCTGCAACTCGACCGGCAGCGTGGCGACCGCCGCTTCGACCCGCTTGAAGTTGTCGCGCGCCTGTCCCCACTTGCCCTGCCCGGCGAAGGCGAGCGCACGCCACAGCGGAGCTTCGTGCTGATCCCGAATCTCCGGGCCAGAAAGATCCTTCAGCGCATCGGCGGGCCGGTCCATCATGACTTCGGCAACGGCGCGCAACACATTGGCCGAAAGATCTTCCGCCGCCGGGTGTTGTTCGGTCAGCGCTACGTCGAGTACTCCCTTGGCTTCCGAATACATGTCGCGCGCGATGTAGAAGCGCGCGAGGTCGAGCCGAGGCAACAGCCGTTTGCGGGCCGGCGCGGCGGCCGCATCTGCGATCAATTTGGATTGACGCTCGTTGAAGGTCGAGTGTCGGTCGAAACCCCACAGCTGCGCGTCGAACATCGCCGGATGAAGCGCGGTGCCGCGCTGAGCGCTTTGCAAAGAACTCGACAGCGTCAGTCCGCCGGGGCGGCTGATCACGATTTTGTCGGGGGCGGTGTCGATGGCGACATCGTCGGCAATCGGCTCCACCGCAATGCCCTGACTGGAGGCAAGCGCGCGAAATTCAATGAAGTCCTGTTCGTTAATGAGGCCGCGCGCGGGCGCAAATCCGGTCACCACCAGCAGATCGTCGCCCGCCTCCAGATCGTGCAGCCGATGCACGTGCTGCGGGCCGTCGAATGGAATCGTCACGCTCGCGCGACTGGGTCCGATCATGTTGCGGGCGATATCGAGCGCATGGATGGGATCGGCAATCGTGTCGCCGATCGTCACGATCCAACCCTGCCCGTCCGGCGCGATGCTCGACAGATGTGGATGATCGAGCCGGATGCGCACGACATCGGCGCCGCCGTCCTGGCTGAGTTGGGCAGCGCGAATGGTCCGGCTGGCTTCACCCTCGAGCGCGGAAAGATCGATAGCGGAGGTCGAATCGAACACAATCCATAACGTATCGGCCCGGTTGAAAACCGCGGCCGCGGTCGGCTGCATGAATGGAAACGACAATTTGAGATTGGCGCCCTGCCGGGTCATTTCGACGGCGAAGCCTTTGGCGGATTTGCCCGCATCGGCGCTTTGCTTCCGCGGCGCAGCTTCGGCTTTGGCCGCAGCGGCAGGTGGCGGAGTGGTCGCCGGCGGCGCCGGCGGCGGAACGACGGCGCCTTGTTTCTGCGGCGCGGCTTTGGCCGAGTCCGATGTCGCTTTTGCCGGATTCGGAGTGGCCGGATTTGATGTCGCCGGCGGTACTGCCACCGGCGTGGAACCGGCGGCTACGGAGGGCACCGGCGTCTCAGCCGGTTTGGCTGCGGTCGCCGGCTGTATCGGCATTTCGACTGCATCCGGTGGCGGACCGTTTTCGCTCTCGGGCGGGAGCTTGGGAAAAGCGGTGGTCTGCCGGGCCGCTTTGGCGCGCTGATCCGCCTTGTCCTCGGCGGCATCAACCACGTCGACCACGTACGCCTTACCGTCACGGAAGGTGCGCAGATCGACCTTACTGAGAAAGCCGAAATGCACGAGCGACGAATCCTGCCCCAACTCGGTGTTGATCACAGCGACCGTCGGCGGCAAAGCCGCCATCGCGTCGGTGAGATCGAAGACGATCGGCGTGTCGAACGACAGGGTGAGGCGGTCTTTGGCGCGATCGACGGCAACCGTCGTCTGCTCCGGGATATCGAAAACATATCGGGTGAAAGTCGGCTGGCTCGCCACCCGCACGCTCACCGCTTGCGGCTTCTTCGGTTCGGCGTTTTGCCGTGCCAGCCGTTCGAGTCGATCCGCCTCTTTCGCGCGCCTTGCGAGTTCGGCGATGACGTCTTGCGGCAGGCTGGGGGGATCGCCAAGCCAGCCATCCGGCAACAGATCGACGAAATACTTTTCGCCGGCGATGATGGTATTGACCTTTACCTTGCGGGCAAGCGCAAGCCGGATCGATTTGCCGTCGGGATCGCGCCGCGCCGCGCTGACATAGTCGGGCGCCTGCGCCGGGATGCGGTCGACCGGTATCATGACCGGCTTGCCGAAGCTGACGATCAGAACGTTACCGGTCGTGTGGACGCTGGCATCGACATCGTCATCGCTGAACGTGAAAATGAACCGACCGTAGCCAGCGCTGGTGTCAATCTTGATCGAGGCCCGCATCACGTCGTTTTGCGCCAGTGCGGGCGCGGAAGCGCCGGCAACGAGCGCGCACAGGCCAAATGCGGCAAGCCAATTTCGGATGGTGCGACCGCACGCCATCATTACAAACCCAACGCCACCAACAGTGAGACGGCGGAACGCGCCGGTAATCGCAACCAATCGAGGCTTAAGCATAAGACCGGCGCTTTAACGCCTGCTTAACGGCTTTTCCAATGATTCCAGAAGGTTATATGCGAAACCCACCCCCGCCGGGGGCGAAATTGAAGAGCGGATGCGCCGCTTTTGCCGCTGCCGCCGTACCGCTCGAAATAGGGTACAAACCTTCGCATGCTCATCGCCTACCCCTCCCGCGGCACCGGTATCGCGTCGCTGAAAGATGCCGCCTGGGTCGACCTGATTGATCCGAGCGCAACCGAGCGTACTGCATTCGAGCAAGCGTTCGGATTGTCGGTGCCGAGCAAGGACGCCCTGATCGAGATCGAGGCGACCAGCCGGCTGCGTACCGATCACGACGCGCTGTATATGACGACGCCGTTGATCCTGGCGTCGGAAAACGGGCCGTGGATCGTGACGCCGACCGGCTTCGTGCTGGCGAAGAACGTTGTCGCTACCGTGCGGTTCGAAAACTCCCCGGCGTTCGAGGCAGTCATTGCCGAGGTCAACAAAGGCGACAAGCTCGAACCCACCGTCGTCTTCGTGCGGCTTCTGGAAGTCCTGGTCGATCGCACCGCCGACTTGCTCGAGGCAAGCGCCCGCGACCTTGACGACGCTTCGCACCTGATCTTCCAAGCCGAGGACCCTGCCCAGACCAAGCTCTCCCATGAAACGGTCAAACTGCGTCGGCTCATGATCCGCACCGGCCGAACCAGCGAGCGCATGGCGCGCGTGCAATACACGCTGGTCTGCCTCGACCGGATGGCGAAGTTCGCGTCCGAACGCGGGCGCGAATGGATAGCGGCGGAGTTGAGCAAACGGCTCCAGGCGGTGTCTTCCGACGTCGCCTCACTCCTGCAATTCGCCGAAGGGCTGGTCAGCCGCGTGCAGCTTCTGCAGGACGCCGCCGGCGGCATCATCAACATCGACCAGAACGAAGTGATGAAGGTGCTGACCATCGCCTCCGTGGTGGGCGTACCGCCCGTGCTGGTGGCCGGCATCTACGGCATGAATTTCAAAGGCATGCCGGAATACGACTGGGCCTGGGGGTACCCTTACGCGCTGGCGATGATCGTGATCACCGCGCTGTTGCCGCTGATCTGGTTCAAATGGAAGGACTGGATTTGACCGGCTACTTCATCAGCGCGCCGCCGTCGACGCTGATGGTCTGTCCGGTGACGAAATCGCTGTCGTCGGCACACAGATAGACCAGCGTGGAGATCAGATCGGCCGGTACCTGCTCGCGCTGAATCGAACGAGCCGCGATCCCGGCGGCGCTGGCCTTGCCGGTCCAGTCCGGATGCATCTTGACCGCCTCGCTCATGGTCAGTCCCGGAGCGATCGCGTTGACGCAAATCTTGTGTGGGCCGAGTTCACGCGCTAGCGAGCGCGTCATCGACACCACCGCGCCCTTCGAGGCGACGTAGTGCAGCAAGTTGGGCGTTCCCTTGAACGCCGTTCCCGAGGCGATATTGACGATACGGCCTTTCTTTCTTTCAATCATCACCGGTGCCACTGCTTTGGCGCATTGAAAAGTGCCGCGCACGTTGACCTTCATCACCCGGTCCCATTCGTCTTCGTCGATTTCCTGAAACGGCTTGGTGTGTAAATCGGCGAACAGGCCGGCGTTGTTGACCAGAATGTCGACCGTGCCGAACGTTCGCACCGCGTCGGCGACGAGGCTCTCGACCGACTGCCGGGACGTCACGTCGGCCTTCACATAGATGGCCTGCTTCTGCGTCTGGGCGATGCGCTCGGCGACCGGATTGCCGTCGAGCACGTCGGAAACCACGACCTTGGCCCCGGCGGCAGCCAAACCTTCGCAGAAGGCTGCGCCGATGCCACGCGCACCGCCGGTAACAATTGCCACCTTGTCTTTGAGACGCGCGTCCATGTTTTCCTCCCCGGTTGAATTCAATCCTACGAGGCCGGCCGCGCAAGCGGCAAGCGCTACGCAAAAGGGGCCGGCGGCGGACGCCCGCGGCCGACCCTAACGTGCGGAGGCAACCTCGCCTTTCGCGAAGTGCTATAGCGGCCGACGCATACGGCCAAGCACCCAGCCGATGCCAAGCGCAATAGCGACTGCCATATAGGGCTGCGTCTCGACCGTGTTGCGGAGGGCGGTTTCGAATGAGCCGGCCGTTTTGCGTGCCGCATTTTGCGCCGTTTCGGCTACATCAGCCGCACTGTCCCGCGCCTGGCCGTACACATCTTGCGCGGCACCGGTGATGGCGTCGGCCATCCCGCTTGCCTGCTTCTTGGCATCGCCGAAAGCACGGGTGAAATCGGCCGTTTTGCCGGTTGTGGTCTGGGCCATTGAGTATCCCTCAAAATGATGCTGTCGTCGGGATCAACGCCGTGGTCGCAAGCCGGTTCGGATCGCCGGTGAATAATTTCGTCATCGCCAGCCGACCCGGCTGTCGGCGGCGGCTCGACAGGTCTATGCTCTGCACCCGCACCCGGAAGCGATAAAGCATTTTCAGTTCGCCCCGGTCGCTCGCGGTTGAAAGCCAAAATCGGTCGATGTTGGGACGCGGGCCAACTTTGCGCAACCGGACGACGCCTGGAAAGCTGCTGAGCGCTATTCCCGATTGCGCCGGACTGATGACGCGCCTTTGCGCCGCGGTTTGGCATCTTCAAACAAACTTTTGTCCGCAGATCGCAAGTTTTGCCGGCTCGGTGCATTACCTGAGCCGAACCGCGTGGACCTTTGGACTGAAGCCGGTACAATTGATGTTGGAAACGATCAAATACCTGCGCGACGTCGCGCAAACCTGCACGCGCTTGGCGCGTGGGTGCCCGGACATCGCGACCGCGCACGGACTGGAAGAGATTGCCGTCAGCCTGATGGCGAAAGCGCACGAATTGGAAAGCCACTTCGAAAGATAAAGCGGCCTATTGCGGGCTGGCGCGGCCTTCGATCTTCGGTAAATCGGCGTTGGGGTCTTTCGCAACCTCGGTCGCACGGTTCGCCAATTCCACGGTGAGCCGTTGAGCCGAATCCGGCGCCATCTGCGCCATGATTTCAGACATGTTGCGCGGGTTGATCTGGGAAGCGACCTCGATCAGCACGTTGGTCTCGAGCCGATCGAATATCTTGGCGGCATCGCGCGGCTTCATCGTCTCGTACATGGTCACAAGACCCTTGAAGCGAGCCGCCTCAGCCGCATTCTTCTGTTTGACGGCGACTGCGAGCGAAGCCTTGGCTGCCTTGATTTCGGCAAGCTTGGCGTCCATCCGCTTCTCGGCTTCGGCGATCAAACCCTCGCGGATGTCGAGTTCGCGGGAGCGTTTGTCGAGCTCCTGCCGCCGCTCCGACAACCGATCGAGGATAGCGCGCTCGGAGGGCGATTGTCCGGGCGCACCCGCATTCAGAATGACTTTGCCGTCAGGTGGCGCTGGCGGCGGATTCTTTGCCGCTGCAGCGGCTTTTGGATCCGTCGTCGGCTTGCCGCCTAGGCCAGCCTCACCTTTCGGCTTCACATCAGGCTTGGAATCCGTCTTTACCTCGGTCTTGGATCCGGCTTTGGCATCGGGCTTGGCATCGGGCTTGGCGTCAGCAACTTCGCCGACCGAGCCGGTGATGATATCGGCGTTGTTCTTGTCGGAAGCGATCTGCGGCAGCGCCGCCGATAACGCCGCCGATTGCGCCAGATCGGGCGATGCCGGCTGACCGCCCTTTGAATCGGGAAAATTAAACATCTGGTGCGCCCAGGATTGCGGGCGGCCACCCGACTGCATGCCGCCGATGCCGGCGTGAACGACGGCGGTGTCGGCGATGACCGCGGGAGCGTCGATGGCCGGTTCGGAATTACCATCAAGCAGCAAGTCGGCCGCGGTCAAGGCCAGCAGGCACGCGCTCGCCACCATCGCAATCGGAAGCAGACGCAGCTCGCGGAAGTAACCGATCATGCAGCGAGCCCATGCACCTTCACGCGCAGCCTTTCGGCGAAAGCTTGCGCCGCGACGGCGACCGCCTGCGCGTTTCGCGGCATCTCGACCGGCTCAGGAGCGGGTGCGGCGGGAATAACGCCACCGCCCGCCGTCACGATTTGCATCAGCCGCTCGAGTAGAGCTTTGCCGGCCGCGGTGCTGCGGTCGAGGTCGGCGGTGAAGCGGTCGGCGCTGCGCAACCGCGCACCAAGCCCCATCTCGCATTCTTCCACCGTCAGCTTTAAGCCGGCGATCGCACGCTCGGCAATCTCGGTCGCGGTGATCAGCTCCGAAATGGTCGCCCGCAATGAGTGCTCGTCGGATTTGAGATGCTTGAGCTTGCGGTCGAGCATCATGCAATAACCGATGGTCATTATTAAAAGAAACGCCACAACCAATTCGATGCCGATGCCAAAGCTGTTGGTCATGGTGCCTCCATTGGGTTACCAGGTCCGCCCGCGTTCTCGAACATCACGAGCGTGGTATTGGGCCGGCGCAACGGCTTGCCGACGCGCACCGCGACACGATCGCCGACGCGGCCCATGCGGCCCTCCGTCAGCATGACGTCACCGCAGCGCACGATCACCGGCGCGTCGGATTTCAGCTCCAGCATCAGCGTGTCGCCGACGTCGAGCTTCATGATCTGCTTTAACGGCAGCGGAGCCTCGTAAAGCACGGCATCAACTGCAATTTCCGCCTGACCCATCTCGGTCGCCAGATGGCCTTCCCAGGTCGGGTCGCGGCCGAATTTTTCGCCCATGAACATCTGCAACAGTACGTCGCGGATCGGTTCGATGGTTGCGTATGGCAACAGCAGTTCAATGGTCCCGCCGCGGTCCTCCATGTCGATCCGCAATCGCACCAGGATCGACGCATTGGCCGGCCGCGAGATGGCGGCGAAGCGCGGATTGGTTTCCAGCCGGTCGATGTTGAACTTCACCGGCGAGAGCGGCCGGAACGCCATCTCGGCGTCTGCCAGCACCACTTCGATCATGCGCTTGATCAGGTTGGTTTCGATTGTCGTGTAAGGCCGGCCCTCGACGCGGATCGCAGTCTGTCCGCGGCGTCCGCCCAAGAGCACATCGATAATCGAATAGATTAGGTTGGAATTGACTGTGATAAGACCGAAATTCTCCCATTCCTCGGCCTTGAACACGCCGAGAATGGCGGGCAGCGGGATCGAATTGAGGTAGTCGCCGAAGCGCACCGAGGTAATCCGGTCGAGCGACACCTCGACGTTGTCGGAGGTGAAGTTGCGCAGCGACGTGGTCATCAGCCGGACCAACCGGTCAAAGATGATTTCCAGCATCGGCAACCGCTCATAGGAGACCATCGCGGAGTCGATGATCGCGCGGATGCCGGAATTATCGTTGAGCGAAACCTCGGAAAGCGAAAAGCCAAGCAGCGAGTCGATTTCGTCCTGGGTGAGGATACGCTCCGCCCCACCCTTGGCGGCCTGGATGAACTGACCGTCATCAACCATGGTCGCCCATTGCGCGGCCATCGCGTCGGTGCCGGACTCGTTCTCGGCAGGCGCCGGCGGCGCGCCTTCGGCCGTATTCTGCTCAGCTTCAAGCGCCACGCCCCATTCGGCGGCGAGCGCGTCCTGGTCGATCTGATCCTTTGCCATTTCTAGACCGTCATGCGTGCAGCGCCTTCACTGCACGACGATTTCCTTGAACAGCACCGCATTCACTTTGCTGGGTGCGATTGCTGCGTTGACGCGCCGCGTCAGTTCCTCCTTGAGGCGGTAGAGTCCCGCCGAACCGTCGAGATCGGTTGGCCGCAACTCACGCAAATAGGTTTGGAAAGTATCCATCAGCCGCGGCATCACCGGCGTGATTTGGGCTTCCGTCGCGTGGTCGGGCAATTCGAGGGTGACTTTGACTTTCAGATATTGGGTGTGATCGCCGCCGGTACCGGACAGATTGACCAATACATCGGGCATGTCGAGGAACACGACCGGCTTAACCGCGTTGGCCGCCGGTGCCGTCGCCGCGTGTGCCTTACCGTGGCCGGATAAGAAGAAGTAGTACCCACTGCCGCTGATTGCGATCAGGGCGATGAGGCCGCCACCGCCCATCATCAGCACCTTGCGTGACGGCAGCTTGAACGACAGAAGCTTGCGCTTGGCGGAGGGCTCGTTGCCCTCTTCGCCTTCGGCCTCCTGGTTTTCGATTTCGGCGTCGGC
This sequence comes from Hyphomicrobiales bacterium, assembly GCA_019075925.1. Lineage (GTDB taxonomy): Bacteria > Pseudomonadota > Alphaproteobacteria > Rhizobiales > Xanthobacteraceae > BOG-931. The sequence goes on from JAGXAC010000031.1 coordinate 9,781, forward strand.
TTCGCTCTCGGACTGCGCTTCTTTCTTCTTGGCCATTACTGCTCCGCTTGCGTGATACGCGCACGCGGCTGGCAGGAAAAACGCAGAACAGAGGCCGCGGCGCCGCCGTTTGGAACCTAGGCTCGCAATGGTTAACGGATACTTGCATACCCCTACTAAGCAGGAAATTTTTGCCGGCCGGAGCGGCGCCGCTTGGCCCTTTCTGCCTGCCGAACGGAATGCGCATTATCAATAAGCTATTGTTATAATTATACTTTTCAGGTTGGCACATGTTCTGCACATCCTCTAGCGCCGCGGCTCGGGAGACGCCGCTGCACACGCGACGTTCGGACCGGGGAGACGGCACGAAGTCGCGGAGAAGGGGAGAAAACCGATGGAGAATGCGCTCCTGATCGGCTTGTCGCGGCAAATGGCGCTCGGCCGCGAGCTCGACATCGTCGCCAATAACATTGCCAACATCGACACCACCGGATTCAAGGCCGACAACGCCGCGTTTTCGCAATACCTTATGCCGGGCGCGAGCGACACGCAGTTCACCGGCAAGGACCGCCGCGTGAGCTTCGTCGAGGACCGCGCCAGCTGGATCGACTTTTCGCCCGGCGCGGTCCAGCGCACCGGCAATCCGCTCGACGTCGCCATCGACGGCAAGGGTTACTTCACGGTGCAGACCTCGCGCGGACAGCGCTATACGCGCAACGGTTCGTTTGCCATCAACCCAAGCGGTCAGCTTGTCACCAGCGACGGCGATCAGGTGCTCGGCACCGGCGGACCGATCACCTTCCAGGTCACTGACAGCCACGTCACGATCAGCCCAACCGGCATCATCACGGTGCGTGACGGAACCGGAGCAACCAGCGCACAGCGCGGGCAATTGCAAATCGTGAGCTTCGACAAACCGCAAACGCTGCAAAAAGACGGTAGCTCTACTTTCATGGCGCCGCCGAGCGTTACCGCAAACCCGGCGCCCGCCGAGACGCGCGTGGTGCAGGGCGTGCTGGAGAAATCGAACGTCCACCCCATCGCCGAGATGGCGCGCATGATCCAAATCACCCGCAGTTATTCGGACATCGCCGCCCTTCTGCAACAGGAAGGCGATCTGAAACGCAGCTCCCTGCAGCAACTGGCGCAGGCTCCGAGCTCAACGAGTTGACGTGAGGAATAAAGATCATGCGTGCGCTTGATACTGCAGCAACCGGAATGGCGGCGATGGACCTGCAAGTGCAGGTCATCGCCGGCAACCTTGCAAACATGACCACTACCGGCTTCAAGAGCCAGCGGGCCGAGTTTCAGGATTTGATCTACGAGCACGTTCAGCGGATCGGCGCGCAGGCTTCGGAGAACGGCAACATCCTGCCGGTCGGCATTGAGCTCGGTTCCGGCGTAAAAACCGTGGGCACGCCGCGGCTGATGACGCAAGGCACGCTGACACAGACCGGCAACACGCTCGATTTGGCGATCCAGGGCGGCGGATGGTTTCAGATCCTCATGCCTGACGGCACGTTCAGCTATACCCGCGACGACTCATTCCAGATGGACAACCAGGGCCGGATCGTCACCGCCGAAGGTTATCTGGTGCAGCCGACCATCACCATTCCGGTGAATTCAACCGGATTGACGATAAATCCCCAAGGTCAGGTTTCGGTGACGCTGCCGGGCAGCACAACGTCAAGCCTGCTCGGCCAACTCACGCTCACGACCTTCATCAACGACGCCGGACTCCAGGCGAACGGCAGCAATTTGTTCGTTGCCACGCCCGCTTCGGGAACCCCGCAAAACGGCCTCCCCGGTCTGAATAACGCCGGCACGCTTCTGCAAGGCAGCCTCGAACAATCGAACGTTTCGGCGGTGACCGAAATCTCCAACCTGATTGCCGCACAACGCGCCTACGAAATGAATTCCAAGGTCATCACCGCGGCCGACGAGATGCTGCAAACGACCTCGCAATTGATGCGCTGAGAAGGACCCTCGCGATGATCCGCTCCTTCATCCTTTGCTTCGCGGCGGCGGTGATGCTGACCGCCCCGGCCGCCGCGCAAGACGCCAGACCGACCCTGCGCGCCAGCGTAACCGTCACCGGCGACCTCGTCCGCATCGGCGATCTGGTCGAGAACGCCGGCCCGGTCGCCGACATACCGATCTTCCGCGCCCCTGATCTCGGCACCCGCGGCACCGTACTCACCGAAAAGGTGATCGAGGCGATCCGCCCGCACCAGCTCATCGGCATTGACACGCACGGTCTCAACGAAGTGGTCGTGATCCGGGCCACGCGCGAGATTTCGCCCGCCCAGATTTCCGCCCGGATCGCCAAAGCGCTGGAAGGCCAATATGGCCTTGGCGCGGCGCATAACATCCAGATTGAATTCGATCGCGAGCCGCGCACGCTCAACGTCGAGCCGACTTCAACCGGCGAATTGCAGGTCGTATCCCTTTCCTACAATGAACGCAGCGGACGCTTTGACGCGACGCTGGATCTGTCGTCGAGCGCGGCCATGCGCAACCTGAACACGCGCTTCACCGGCATTGCGACGGAGACCCTCGATGCCGTAAGCGTCGATCATCCGATCGAACGCGGCGAAGTACTCAAAGCGTCCGATCTGGTGATCACTCGCCGGCCGAAGTCGGAAGGTCCGGCCATCACCGACATCCACGCCGCTGCGGGCCTGGCCGCCCGGCACCAACTGCGCCCGGGTCAGGCGCTGCACGAGGCGGACCTGATGAAGCCGTTGATCGTGCAGCGCAACGACACCGTCACCATTGTTTACGAAGCGCCGGGAATCTCGCTGACTTTGCGCGGCCAGGCGCAAGATGCCGGCGCGCTTGGCGACACGATCGGCGTCGCCAATTCGCAATCGAAACGAATCATACAGGGCGTGATTTCCGGTCCGCGCCGGGTCACCGTGTCTTCCCCGCATATCCGTTTTGTCGAAAACGCACCGCCGACGTCTTCGCCGGCCGCTCCCAGCTTGTTCGAGACGCAGCAACACGAGCACAGCGTCGAGTAAACCGAGTAGGTTAGATGTTGAAATCCACTACGCGTTCCCGTCTCGCACGCTCGCTCCTCAGCACAGCTGCGTTGGCCTCGTTGCTGACCGGCTGCGCCGCGCTCGGCGACCGGATCAGGCAGCTCGGCGAGCCGACCGCACTGTCGCCGATCGACAATCCGGCCGCAAAGCCGGGTTACAAACCGGTACAGATGCCGATGCCGACACCGCAGCCAGTCACCTACAATCCCAACTCATTGTGGCGGAACGGCTCACGGGCGTTTTTTAACGATCAACGCGCGCATCAGGTTGGCGACATTCTGACCGTCAAGGTCAACATCAACGACACTGCGCAATTCCAGGACCAGACGCAGCTCAACCGGACGACCACCGAAGACACCGAAATCAGCAACTTCCTCGGCGCCAACGCACTCAGCCCGGCGGCCAGAAACTGGCTGCCGGGTTCGGTGCTGACCGCCTCCGGCAATTCGCAGATGAACGGCCAGGGCACGATCAACCGCAACGACCAATTGTTGACCAACGTCGCCGCCGTCGTCACCCAACTACTGCCCAACGGCAACATGGTGATCGAAGGCAAGCAGGAAATCCGGCTCAATAATGAAGTGCGCGAGTTGATCATCGCCGGCGTCGTGCGGCCGGAAGATATCCAAAGCGACAACGCCATCGAGTTGCCGAAGATCGCCGAAGCACGCGTCGCCTATGGCGGTCGCGGCACCTTGACCAACATTCAGACCGAACGCTGGGGACAGCAGGTCGTCGACGTGGCCCTGCCGTTCTGATCTCCCCGGAGTCCGCGCCAAGCGAAGACTCCGAAAAGCGCGGCCTCCGGCAGCTCCCCGCCGGAGGCCGCGAGCCTTTAAGCGGCCCTGCCCCAATGCGTATCCGGGCGGATTAGTTTCTGTCGTAATTCGTTCACGACACTATCCCAATCGCCGAATTGCGGCTGCCGTAAAAGCTGTGCGCTCGGATACCAGGGGCTGTCGCTGCGTTGGCGCAGCCAGCGGAAGTCGGCGGCGAACGGCAACAACAGAAAAAGCGGCTTGCCCATGGCGCCGGCCAGATGAGCCACGGCGGTGTCGACCGAAATCACTGCGTCAAGGCAGGCGATCGCGGCCGCGGTGTCGGCAAAATCCGTAAAGCGCGGACCGGCCTCAACGAGGCCGGAACGGTCACGGAGCGCCGCTGCATCTTCGTCGCGAACTTCATGCTGAAGACTTACGAACGTGACGTCCGCCAGGTCGAACAGCGGCGCGAGCGCCGCCAGGCGCAGCGAACGATTGAGATCGTTGTCGTGCGAACGCTCTCCCGACCAAACGAGCCCGATCCGGCGTCCGCGGGCCGGCAGGCGTGCCCGCCACGCCGCAATGTCGGCGCCTGCCGGACTGAGGTAAGGAACCGCCGCCGGAACGGTCGCGACCGTCGTGCCGCACGCGAGCGGCAGGCTCATGAGCGGGCAATGAAAATCGTAATCCGGTAATGACGATTGACGCGCGATGACAGCGGCAACGCCCGACAGGTCCCCGAGCAAGCGCACCAACTCGCGCTGCACTTCGAGAATGACGCCCGCGCCACGCGCGGCAAGCAGCGGCGCGTAGCGCGCGAACTGTATCGTATCGCCAAGCCCCTGCTCGGCATGAAGTAATATACTTTTGCCCTCAAGCGATTCCGCACCCAGCCACAGCGGCGCGGCGAAATCGCGCCGCTGTGACGCGAGCCAGCCGATTTGCCAGCGCGATTCATAGGCACGCCAGCCGGCGGCGAAATCGCCAAGCGTGAGACGGGCGACCGCCTCGACAAACCGCGCATGCGCGAAATCCGGCGCGCGCGCCAGCGCGGCTTGCGCGCTCTCCAGTGCTTCCTGCGGGCGATCGAGCCGCCGTAACGCGGCTGCACGATTGGCGAGAAGCTGCGCACTGTCCGGCGCGTAGCTGAGTGCCAAGTCGTAAGCTTCCACGGCATCGGCAACCCGATTAAGCCGCAACAGGGCGTTGCCGCGATTACCAAGTGCGTCGAGATATTCCGGCTTCGCTGCCAACACCCGGTCGAAATCGGCGAGCGCCTCGGCCGAACGATTCAGTTTAAGCAGCGCAACGCCGCGCCCGTTACGCAGTTCGGCATCGTCCGGCTGCAATCGCAGCCCCTCGTCGTAACTGACCAGCGCCCGCTGCCATTGCCCCAGCGCGACGAACACCAGAGCGAGCCCGGCGAAGCCGTCGGCGCGCGACAGATCGTTCTTGAGCGCCTCCTGCATCAACGCCAGCGCCGCGTCGAACCGGCCATGCCGGTAGTTGATTCGACCGAGACCGTGCAACGCTTCGAAGCTGTCCGGCCGATGGGCGAGTACCGCGGTGTACAGCCGTTCGGCGGCCGCCAGATCGTTATCGGCGCGAGCGCGGTCGGCCCGCCGGAGCAGGCGCGACAAATTCGGCGACGAGTTTTGCGACGGCGCGCGCATCGTGGCTCCGCACCCGGATCGTTAACGAGTGGTGAGGGAAGAGGGTGAAGAAAGACTTAATGACCGGCCGCGCGAACGCCGATCAGATCTCTTGCAAGGCGTCGAGGCGCCTCTGCAGGACGGCGACGGCGTGCTCGAGCTTGCTCAATCGCTCCGCGAGCGGATTGTCGTCAGCCGGTTCGACCCGGTCCTTGCCTTCCTCGGCCTTCCAACTGATGCCAAGCTGACTGCCGCGGCGCCAGATCACCCGGGCCCGAAAATATTCGTCCTTGTTGGCCAGATAAAGCTCAAACACTTCCGGCAGCGTCACGTTCTCGGAGCACTCAAGACGAGCGCCTTCGGCCGTGACGTCGCGCACGATGCAATCCATGCTCGACAACCGGTTGTTGAAATATATCCGGCCCTTGAACAGCGTCTTGTGCCGGGCTAACGCGCGACGTTCGTGCATCCTGGCCTCCTGCCGCTGAGATAATGGAAAGCCGCTAAAAAGCGATGCAGCAGACCCGAGTTTGTTCGGTATTTGACGAGTGCGGTTTACGAAAGCTGAACGCAACGTGGCGGACGAAACGCGCTCGATGCCTGGGTGAACCGGTCGCGGGCCGTGTCAACGCAGTAGCGGAAACGTGGGCCGAAGGCCGAACGTTATTCTTCGCGATAAACGCGTTCGCGCCGTTCGTGACGCTCCTGCGCCTCAACCGACAATGTGGCGATCGGGCGCGCCTCCAGACGCTTGAGCGAGATCGGCTCGCCGGTTTCCTCGCAATATCCGTAAGTACCGTCCTCGATGCGCTGTAAGGCGGCGTCGATCTTGGCAATCAGCTTGCGCTGCCGGTCGCGGGCGCGAAGCTCGATGGCGCGGTCGGTTTCCGAAGACGCGCGGTCGGCCAAGTCCGGATGATTCTGGTTGTCGTCCTGGAGATGCTGAAGCGTCTCCTTGGCCTCCTTGAGGATATCCTCGCGCCACGCGAGCAGCTTCACGCGAAAATAGGCGCGCTGGCGCTCACTCATGAACGGCTCACGATCGGACGGCCGGTAAATCTTGTCGAAGGGCCGGGTGATTTTGCCGTTCTTATTCATACCTTCGTCGGATCGACCGTTTTTGCTCTTAACCGACTGCATGGACTCCATGTCCCCTACGCTGCGCTACGTCCTCCCAGAGGCGCGCTCCTATAGCGCGGGTCCATGACGGTGACAATAACGATGATGCGAGCGGGTAAAAGCGGCAATAGCGGGGGCTAACTACCGGGCTGATCAGTTGATTCCGGCCTTGGCCAGTTCCACGGCGACGCGCAGGTCGATTTCGCCGAGGAGCCTATCCAGACCGTCGTCGCCAGACCCCTGCATAAGGTCGGCGGCGGCCGCTTTAAGCCGTAGCAGCATGGCGTGGTCGATGCCGCCGGACAGCAGGCCGAGTTTGAGTTCATCGAGTGCGTCGAGCGCACGCGCACCCTGCTTGACTGCGCGGCGCCGGCGCTCGAGTGGGTCCTCAATACCTTGCAGGGCGATGAGCGCATCGATTCCCCCGAGTGTCCGCAAGGCCACGGCGGGAGTCTGCGGCTGCGGCGCTTTCGTCTCGGCCAGGGTGAATGTTCCGCCCGCCGTGCGCCGCGCCGCGGCGGGCGTCGTGACCGCTGCCGTGCCGTTGGGTCCATTGACGCGCATGCTGGGAACTTGGGCCTTTATAGTTAATGGGCGGTAAAATTGTGCCGCACGAAGCCGGCAACAATTGCCGCAAAGCGGCAGGGAATACTTGCGGGCGATCCCCACCCCGCATTGGCTGAATTCAGATATATTTGTATTTTCAACATCTTACCTCGATAGTGCCGTTTGGCACGCATCTCGCAAAGAGGTTGCTGTCCGACCTCTTGGGGAGCAGGAGATGCATAGGACGCTTCGGTCCGCGCTGGTCGCGCTGACGGTCTCGACTTGCGCCGTTTCGACGGCGACCGCGACGTCGCGCATCAAGGACCTCGCCAGTATCGAGGGTATCCGGCAGAACCAGCTGATCGGCTATGGCCTGGTGGTCGGCCTTAACGGTACCGGCGACACACTGAACAATTCGCCGTTCACCAAGCAATCGCTCCAAGGCATGCTCGAACGGCTCGGGGTCAATATCCGCGGCCAGCAAATCCGTACCGGCAACGTGGCGGCGGTGATGGTCACCGCCAATTTGCCGCCCTTCGCGACGCAAGGTACGCGCATCGACGTCACCGCCTCGGCCCTGGGTGACGCAAAAAGCCTCCTCGGCGGGACACTTTTGGTGACCCCGCTCCTTGGCGCCGACGGCAACGTCTACGCGGTGGCACAAGGCTCGCTCGCGATCGGCGGGTTCCAGGTCGAGGGTGAAGCCGCCAAGGTAACGCGCGGCGTGCCGACCGTCGGCCGCCTGCCCAACGGAGCGATCATCGAGCGCGAGATCGAATTTTCGCTGGCGACGCTCGGCCATTTGCGGCTGGCGCTGCGCAACGCCGATTTCACCACCGCCAAGCGGATCGCCGTTGCGGTCAACGACTATATCGGTTCGCCGGTCGCCGAGCCGCTCGATCCTTCGACCGTGCAACTGACGCTGCCGCAGAAATTTCCGCAAAACATCGTTTCGATGCTGACGGAGATCGAACAACTTCAGGTCGAACCGGACGAGGCGGCAAAGATCGTGATCGACGAGCGTTCCGGCGTCATCGTCATTGGCCGCGACGTCCGGGTCTCCACTGTGGCCGTCGCGCAAGGCAATCTCACCGTTACGATTTCCGAAGCGCCGCAAGTCAGCCAACCGGCGCCGTTGTCGCGCGGCAAGACGGTGGTCGTCCCGCGCACTCACGTCGGCGTCGTCGAAGAAGGCAAAAAACTCGCGGTCGTGCGCGCGGGGGTCTCGCTCCAGCAAATCGTAGACGGGCTAAACGCGCTCGGTATCGGTCCGCGCGATCTCATTTCGATCTTGCAGGCCATCAAAGCATCCGGCGCCATTCAGGCCGACATCGAGGTGATGTAATGACCACCGCCGCAATCCCCGCCGCAGCCACCGCCGCCCTCGGCCAAACGCTAGGCTCGCTCGGCGACACGCAGAGCGTGCAGGCGCAGGCGGCACTCAAGATCAAGGGCAAGGCGAAGGCCGCCTCAGAACAATTCGAGGCCATGTTCCTCAATGCGATGTTTCAGCAGATGTATACCGGCATGGAGGGCGATGGGCCGTTTGGCGGCAGCGGCGCCCTGAAAATCTGGCGGTCGATGCTCACCGACCAATACGCCAATTCTTTCGCCAAAAGCGGCGGCATCGGCATCGCGGCGCATGTTTACGACGCGCTGCTCAAGCAACAGGGAATAAAACCTTCATGACCGAAATCGCCACCAGCGCCGAAGCGGAGGCCGCAATCGCCCAAGTCGCCGGGCTGATCGACAAACTCAGCGGTGTCATTGCCGAAGAGACCGCCCTGGTGCATGCCGGCAACGTGCGCAAGGCGACCGCGCTCGGATCGGTAAAGAACGATCTCGCCGCCCAGCTTTTCACCCGCGCCGAGCGGCTGCGGGCCGATGCGAAATTTTTGTTGCGCGCGGCTCCGGCCGCCGTCGCCGCACTTAATCGCGGGCAGGAAGCGTTTCGCGCCGTGTTACAAAAGAACATGATCGTGCTTGCGACTTCGCACGCAGTGTCTGAGGGCATTGTCCGCCGGCTTTCAGGCGATCTCGCCCGCAAGGCCGCGCCGCAAGTTTACGGTGCGACCGGACGCACGACAGGTCCCAATCCGAAACACGGCAAGCCACTGGCGATCAGCAAGGTGCTTTAGCTCAGTGCCGGTTGCGGCCGGCGCGCGACGTCAGCCAATTCCGACCGAAGCCGCTCGATGGGATGACTCCAGTCGCCGATCGACGCCTGACGGAATATTCGCATCGTCGGATACCAGGGGCTATCGGTGCGATCGCGCAGCCATCGCCAATCCGGCGAAAACGGAAGAAGCAACGCGACAGCCTTCCCCATCGCGCCGGCAAGATGAGCCACCGAGGTATCGACCGCGATGACAAGATCGAGCATTGCCACGACCGCCGCTGTATCCGCAAAGTCGGCAAATTGCTGTCCGAGTTGAACAACGCCGCACTCGCGCAAAATCGCCGCGTCAGCTTCGCTGACTTCCTTCTGCACGCTGATGAAATCGAGGCCAGGCACCGACAGTACGCGGCATAAATGCTCGAGTCGCATCGAACGATTGCGGTCGTTCGAATGCTCCGGATTGCCGGCCCAGCAGATTCCGATGCGCCGCCGTGCGTTTTGTGGCAGTCGTGGTCGCCAGATTTCAATGCGGTCCGGCAGCGGCAGCAGATAGGGAACCTTGTTCGGGACCGTTTCAACCTCGGTCCCAAAGGCGAGCGGCAGACTTAACAGCGCACAGTGCAGGTCGAAATCCGGCAACACGTCGCCGTCGCCATACACGCCGGAAACGCAAGGCACGGTGCAGGCGAGCAGTTTGAGCGAATTTTGCACCGCAAGCAGGACCTTGGCACCGCGCGCGGCCAGCAGCGGCGCGTAGCGGACGAACTGGATGGTATCGCCCAGACCCTGCTCGGCATGCAGCAGCAGCGTCTTCCCCGCGACGTCCTGGCTGCCGTCCCAAAACGGCTGCTTGTAATCGCCGCGCTGCCCGGAAAGATCCTTTCGCTTCCAACGGTATTCGTATTGCTGCCAACCGCGACGGTAGTCGCCGATGCAAAGGCGCGTAAGCGCGGCATTGAAATTGGCGTCGGTATTATCCGGCTCTAGCGCGATGGCCTGTTCGTAACTGGCAAGCGCTTCCTCCATGCGCGCCGACTTCAGCAGCGCGTTGCCGCGATTGACGAGGGCCGCCAGACCATTCGGCTCGGATTGCAGGACATTTTCGTAACAAGTCAGCGCTTCATCGATCTGGTTTAGCTCCGCAAGCACCAGACCGCGGTTGTTCAGCACGTCGTTCTGGCCCGGCTTGATCACCAGCGCGCGATCGTAGCTGGTCAAAGCTTCGGCGAATCGCTCCTCTTTGCGGAACGCGTTGCCGCGGCCGACGATGGCGCTGACATTGTCAGGATCGCGATCCAACGCCTCATCGAGGGTGGCGAGCGCTTCTTCGATACGATCGAGCTCGATCAGGGCGGCGCCGCGGTTGATGCAAATGTCGATGCGATCGGGCGCGACCGCCAGTGCCGCGTCGTAACTTGCCAGCGCTTCGGCATGACGGCCGAGCTTGCCGAGGGCGACGCCACGGGTGTTGAGAGCATCGGCGTCGGCGGAGTTTTTCGTCAGCAGCGACTCACACGAAGCCAGCGCCGCCTCAAAGCGTCCCAATGCCAATTCCGCATTGGCGCGGTTGTGCAGCGCGCCGTGATGATCGGGGTCGATCGCGAGCAGGCGATCGTAATGCTCGAGCGCCTCGGCCGGACGTTGGAGAGCAAGCAGCGCCAGCCCAAGATTGTTGCGGGCATCGGGCCGCAGCGGCTCCAGTTCGAGAGCTGCGGCAAAGCTCGCGCTTGCCTTTGCCGGATCGGCCAACGCAAGGAACGCATTAGCCCGATTGTAGTGCGCATCGGCATAATTAGGGTTTAGGGCGAGCGCGCGCTCGCTGCTTTCCAGCGCCTCCTGAAAACGGCCAAGGGCAGCCAGCGCGACGCCGCGATTGTTCAATATTTCCGGATCGTGCTGCGCAATCTCGAGCGCGGCATCGTAGGCGGACAATGCCGGTGCCGATTGTTTGAGGGCTCCAAGCGCAATGCCGCGGCGGTTGAGCGCTTTGGCATGCCGCGGTTCGACGGCCAGCACCTGATCGTAGTCATTGAGCGCTTCTTGATGACGGCCGAGCGCACACAACGTATTGCCGCGATTGTAGCGGGCGTCGACATGACCGGGTGCGAGCGAAATCGCGCGGTCATAGCTCGCCAACGCCTCGGCATGACGACCGAGCCCCTGCAGCGCGTTTCCCCGATTGTAATGCGCCGTGGCATCGGCTCTCCGCATCGAGAGAACCTTATCGAAACTCGCCAACGCCTCCTGGTGCCTTTTGAGCGCGTCGAGAATCACGCCGTGATTGATCAATGCGTCCGGCGAACGCGGTTGGGCTTTCAGGGCGGCAGCGACCAGACGCAATCCTTCGGCGGATCTGCCTTGCTGGTGCTTGAGCACGCCGCTCAGATGCAACGCGTCGAAGTTGCCCGGCTCTACGCTGAGGACGGACGCGTAGATTTGTTCGGCTTCGGCCAGGCGGCCGTTTTGATGCAGCGCAAGCGCTCGTTGGATGGAGTGCGCCGTCTGCGGAGCTGACGCGGTCGCGTACTTGCCCATGCGTGATCCCGCACGGAACTGTCCAACCCGCCCGTGCCCAGCTTCACCGAAGGTCGAAGAAGATAGTTAACCGAGCGTAAAGCGGCGCCGCTTAAAAACCCGCTATTAACCCCCCGATGGCATCAACAAGGCGGGTGTCGGCGCAAGGTTTGAATCGTGAGCATCCAGAGTCTCTCGTTCTTTCAGCAAGACCAGAACTACTGGCAGAATCAGCGCGCCTGGAGCCAGGCGCAGTCGGCGGCCAATGCGCTGATCAATGTGATGGGCCAGGCCGAGGTCAATCAGGCCAAGGGGCTCGCCAGCATCGCCAACGGTACGGCGCTGGCGCGCGTCAAATCCCAGCTCGTCGAGGGGATTCAGAATCTTCTGCAAGGCTCGTCGGGCAGTTCGACGCCTGCCGCGGCTGGGGTGTCCGGCGCGTCATCGGCCGGAAGCGGCGCGAGCCAATCGCCCACGCCGGCTACCGCCGTTGGTACTGTGCCGCTGACCAGAGGCACCTTGTTGTCCACGCTCGGGTTTCTGCCCGGCGGCACTTTCAGCGTCGATGCCGCGAGCAACAATACCAAATACACCTCGACCGGCGACGACACGGTGGGCGACCTGATCAATGCCATCAACTCCGGCCCGGCCTTCGTCACCGCCTCGATCAACAGCAGCGGCAAGCTCGTCATCACGTCGCGCGACACCAAGGACATCATCACCATTCAGGGTAGCGGCACCGACGCAGCCGCGCTGGGCTTCGGCCTAAACAACGACAGTTTCACGCCGACGCAGCCAAAATCGTCGGCGTCGAGCCCGGCAGCCTCAAGCACCGGCAATGCGTCTTCGAAGACGAATTCCAGGTCGTCGGCCGGCCAATCGGCCGGTTCGGGCGGCCGAGTTTCTTCGATTGGCCAGGAAACGGCGAGCAGCGCGGCTTCGATCCTGTCGGCAAGTGGCGCCAGCGGCTCCCTGATCGATATGCTGGCCTAAACCAGCGCTACGTGTTCATCGCGGCGAACTGGGTGGACAGGTCGCCCGTAAACACCATCGGGCCGACGTGGCTGAGCTTGCTGCCGAGATCGACCCAGATTTCGCCACCCATGTCGGTCCAGCGCTTGCAGAACGCGAAATCTTCGCTCAAATAAGTGCCGTCCTCGGCGATCATGCATTCGAACAGCGCGAACCTTCTGTCGCTTGCCGTCGCGGCGTCGGTTGAATGGTCGCGCTTGAACTGCAGTTCCGGATATCGCCGGCACATTCGTTCGAGTCCGGCACGCCGGATCATCAGAAAACCGGTACCGGCATAGCGGACTTTGACAAAGCCGCCGGCCTGCACGACGGCGTTCGGGTCGTCGACCTCGAACACATATTTCATCGAGGCGGCCGCCGGGTCGGGACGAGCGGCATCGATCGCTGACTTCACCCTGCCCCAATCGATCCGTTTGATCGGGTAGACCGCCGCACACATCTCGGCGCCGCATTCTATCAGCCGCAAGGCCTGCTCCGGCTCAAAGCCGATATCGGCATCCAGAAACAAAAGATGCGTGGCGTCCGGATCTTCAAGAAATTGCGCGATCAGGCTGGCGCGGGCCCGCGTGATCAACGCGTCGCCGTCCTTGAAAAGGATTTTGAGATTGACGCCGCGATAGGCGCGCAAAGAACTTTGCAGCTTGAGCAGCGACGCCGCGTAGAGGATCGAAATCTGGCCGCCAAAGCTTGGCGTTGCGATGACGAGGTTGACGTGATTGGGCGGAACATTCGCAGCCATGGTCCGGTTCATCCGACTTTGAAGTTATGGTTAATCAATAGTGAACGCGAATGGTTAAGAGCCGATTAAATGCACCGGCGAAACCCGCCCTAGTGGGCAAAATCGCGGCAAGACATCGGCGCCAACAACCGCAACAGCGGCAGGCTTTTGGCTCCGGCGGCGCGCAACTGCGAGACGCAAACGCGCCCGCCCTACGTAGATTTACGCGTCTTTAAACGAAATGCGGCAAAGCTTCGGCAGCCGGTCGAACCGATCGGAAGACGCACTCGCGGGTACGGTTCGTACTGCAAGTGCACGCCAGTACGGCCTGTAACCAGAAGGGTAAGTACCATGTCTGATATTACTTTGACCTCGGGTGTCCGGCAGAACCTGCTGTCGTTGCAGCAGACCGCCGCGGACTTGACCACGACCCAGGAAGCACTTTCTACCGGCAAGAAGGTCAACTCCGCCGCTGATAATCCGAGCGCCTATTTCACCTCGCAGAACCTGACCAACACCGCCAATTCGTTGAGCGCCTTGCTCGACTCGATCGGCCAGGGTCAGCAAACCATCAACGCGGCGACCAACGGCCTGCAGGGCATCACCAGTCTGCTGCAGCAGGCACTCTCGACGGTGCAACAGGCCCAGCAAGCCGCGCAGACAGCGGGCAGCACCACCGGCACCGTTGCCGTCACCACGGCCACTGTCGCGACGGCGGGAACGCTCAACATCGTAGTCGGTGCGTCCACTTACGCCGTGTCCGTGTCGGTCAGCGAGACGGCAAGCGCAATCGAAGCCGCGATCAACGGCACCAGCGGGCTCGGCAGCTCGGGCGCAGTGACCGCGAGCGACAACGGTTCCGGCAAGATCGTGCTGACGGCCAATTCAGGCTCCACGAACTTCTCGGTTGTCGACAATGCGACGTCTGAAGCGCTGGGCTTGACCACGAGCGGCAGCAACACCGCTGTCTACGGTACGAGCTCTTCGCGCACTACGCTGCAGACCAACTACAATGGGTTGTTGCAGCAGATCACTCAGCTTGCGGCTGACTCCGGCTACAACGGCGTCAACCTGCTTAACGGCAACAACCTGACAATCGACTTCAACCCGACCGGCACCAGCTCGTTGACGATCGAAGGCGTGACCTACAACGCCGCGGGCCTTGGTCTTGCGAGCGTCAGCGGTTCGGGCGCCGGCTCGTTCCAGGACAACTCGTCCACCGGACTCGCTGCGCTGGTGATCAATCTCAACAGCGCGATCACCTCGGTGCAGACCCAGACCGAAACCTTCGGCACCAACTCGGGCGTCATCGGCACCCGCCAGACCTTCGAGACCGCGATGATCAATACCTTGCAGACTGGCGCCAGCAACCTCGTGGTTGCCGACCAGAACCAGGAAAGCGCCAATCTGCTCACCGAGCAAACCCAGCAGCAGCTGGAAATCTCGGCACTGTCGATCGCCAATCAGGCCAACCAGTCGGTGCTTAAGCTGTTCGGCTAACCCCTTCCCGGACAGGCCTTTGGCAAAGGCGGCGGGGCGGAAACGCCTCGCCGTTTTCTTCTTGAAATCAGGCGCAGTTGGTGAAGGCGCGAAGGAAATCGGCGTTATCAATAATCGATTCTTAACAGCCCAAATGTAGAAAAAAGGCCATCGAATGGCGGTTGGAGTTGCAGAATGAAGTCCGCTAGTGAGGCGTACGCAAGGATCGCCAGGGAAACCGCTCCGCCACGCGAACTGGAAGCGACGCTACTGTTGACAGCTGCGGCCCGCCTGCAGGCGATTTATGATGCCTGGAAGGGAAAAAAGCCCCAGGGATTCGACGAGGCCCTGCTCTATAACCGGCGATTGTGGACGGTGCTGCTCAACTCCGTGACACATAACGACAACAGATTGCCGGCCAAGGTTCGCGAAAATATTACCAGGCTTGGCGTCTGGATCATGGCTGAAACATACTCGCTGATGACCGATCCAAAGCCGGATCACTTGACGTCAATCATCAGGATCAATCGCGTGCCGCATCTGCAGGGGCGTCTGAAATTGGACTTGCCTCGCGCCGCATGACGTGACGGTCCTTTGCAAGGCGGTATCGCGACCCGACTCTCTAGTCGTATAACGGTCGGCTAAACCTTGCAGCGCA
>JAGXAC010000032.1 GCA_019075925.1 Hyphomicrobiales bacterium
TGCTGCGAGAGATGGCGCGGAAACCCGATCAGCGCGCGGGCGAGATCGAGCGTGAGGCGCAGCCGGCGGTCCCCGGTGTTCAGGTTCAGTTCGGCGGCGTGATCCGCATCGACCCCGTCTTCCGACCAGGCCGAGACCTGGGCGGCGAGGGCCGCGGTGACGTCCTCGGTCAGCCCCAGCGCCTTGCCCACCTCGCGCACCGCGCCGCGCGCGCGGTAGCGGATCACGGTGGCGCACAGCGCGGCGCGGTCGCGGCCGTAGGTGTCGTAGATCCACTGGATCACCTCCTCGCGCCGCTCGTGCTCGAAATCGACGTCGATGTCGGGCGGCTCGCTGCGGTTCTCCGAAATAAAACGGGCGAACAGAAGCTGCGTCTTGTCCGGATTCACCGACGTGATGCCGAGGCAATAACAAACCGCGCTGTTGGCCGCCGAGCCGCGGCCCTGGCAGAGGATTTCCTTCTCCTGCCGGCGGGCGAAGTGAACGAGGTCGTGCACGGTGAGGAAGTAGCGCGCGTAATTCAGCTTGGCGATGAGTGCAAGCTCGTCGTTGAGCCGCTGGACGATCTGCGCCGGAATGCCGTGCGGATGGCGGTCCTTCGGATAACGCTCACGTGCGCCCGCCCAGGTGAGATCCGCCAGATGCTGCTGCGCGGTTTTACCTTCCGGCACCGGCTCATCGGGATATTCGTATTTCAGTTGGCCGAGCGAAAATTTGCAGGCGCCGGCGATTTCGACGGTGCGGGCGATCGCATCGGGAAAGTTTTTGAACAGGCGCGCCATCTCCGCCGGCGATTTGAGATGCCGCTCGGCATTGACGGCAAGCCGCAAGCCCGCTTCGGCCAGCGTGCATTTCTCGCGGATGCAGGTGACGATGTCGGCGAGCGGCCGGCGCTCGGGCAGATGATAAGAGACGTCGTTGACGGCGACGAGCGGGGCTCCCATGCGCTCGCCCAGTTCGGCCAGGAGACCGAGCCGGCGCGGCTCGTCGCCGCGATGATAATGACAGCCGGCGAGAAAGGTACGGCCCGGCGCGGCGTCGGCGAGGGCGGAGAGGCGGGAGGTAAATGTATTCATCCGCCCCCGCGAAGCGGGGGAGAATAAAGATAGCGGCGGCATCGCAATCAGCATCTGGCCTTCGCTCGCGGCGACGATGTCCTCGAAGGTCAGATGGCATTCGCCTTTCCTGGCCCTGCGATTGCCTGCGGTCAGAAGCTTGCAAAGTCGCCCGTAAGCCGCGCGATCGGTCGGATAGGCCAGCACCTCGAAGCCGTCGTCCGTCACCAGCCGCGTGCCGACGATGAGCTTTATTTTTCTGTTCTTGGCTTCGTCAAAGGCGCGCACCACGCCGGCAAACGAGTTGCGGTCGGCAATGCCGATGGCAAAACAGCCAAGTTCGTCGGCGGCGGCGACCATCTCCTGCGGGTGCGATGCACCGCGCAGGAAGGAAAAATTCGTGGTGACGCAGAGTTCGGCATACGCGCTCATCTGAAGAAACTCACGCAAACAGCCCGTGGACGAACCAGCGCGCCGGCGCCGTCTCGCGTCCGTAGAGGCCTTCGCGAAAGAGCCAGAAGCGGCGGCCGCCGGAATCCTCGACGAGGTAATAGTCCCGCGTCGGCTCCGGCGTGCGATGACCGTCGTTTCGACGCCACCATTCGGCTCCGATGCGTTCGGGGCCTTCGGCGCCCGTGACGTCATAGGTCACGCCGCGCCAGCAGAAACGCCGGGGCGGACCGTCGGGAACGAGCGCGGTGACTTCGGCCCGCTCGGCGCGGGGAAGAATGAGCAGCGGGCGCGGCTGTTCCGGTTCCGGCCAGGAGGCGGACATTTCGCCGTTTATCGGCGGCAATATTTCGGCGCGTTCGGGGTTGTGACTGGCGACCGGTACGAACTGCCGCACGCTGTGCGGCCCAAGACGGCCGCGCAGCGTGTCGATCAGCGCCGCGCAGCGTTCTACGTTATCGTCATCCTGAGGCGACCACCGAAGGTGGCCCTCGAAGGATGACAAGACGCTGCGGCCGTCCTCCTTCGAGGCTCGCTGCGCTCGCACCTCAGGATGACGGCCGACATCTAATTTCAGTTGCCGCGCCGGAACAGGTTCGGCGCGGGTGACGGCAAGGCCGATCGCCTCGAAACCGAAACCGGCTTCCTGCATGGCCGCGAGCGTTTCGAGCTTGAGATCGAGAAGGCGCGCGACATGGGCGACATCGCGGGTCGGCAACGTGAGCCCGACATCGACTGTCTCGACCGCGCCGTCGACATGATAGAGCGAGAGCCGCAGCGCCCGCGCGCCGACATCGTCGCGGGCAAGCACGTGCACCAGCGTGTTCATGAGCCGTCGCGCCAGCGCCAGTACCGCTTGCTGGGTGATGATCGGCTCGAGCAGATAGCGCAGCACGTGATAAACCGGCGGCGGAACGACCGGAACCAGCGGTTCGTCGAGCCGTCCAAGCGCCTGGTCGACCCGCCGCAGCAACTCGGCGGGAAAGCGCGCGGCAAACGGCGCGCGCGGCTTGTCGAGCAGCGCACCGACGGTTTTGAAACCGAGCCGGCGCAAGGTCGCGCAGGTGTCCGGCGGAAGCCGCAACGCTTCGACCGGCAGCGGCGACAGCGCCGCCGCTTCCCCGCCGGAGGCAAGCGCGATGCATGGTTCGGCATGAAAGCGCGACAGCGCCCAGGCGGCGCCAGACGTGCCGGCGACGGCGAGCCGCGCCGGCAGGCCGAAATTTTCGTGCAGCCGCGCCGCCAGATCGGCGAGCAGTTTTTCTTCGCCGCCGAACAGATGCGCGGCGCCTTCGATGTCGAGGAAAAATCCGTCGGCGCCGTTGTCCGCATGCCACGGCGAGGCGGTTGGCGTGTAGCGCGTCGCCCACAGCGCGAGCCGCCGCAGCGCGGCTGCATCGGCGGCGGGGTTGCTTTCGCGCGCCTGCAGGAAGCCCGCTTTCGCGCGCGCATCGGCGAGCGGCTGGCCAAGCGTCAATCCGGCGGCTTCCGCCGCGGCGTTCAAGGCGGCAAGCCGCGGGCCGCCGCTTGCGGTCAGCGTCAGGACGAACGGTGCGTGCGGATCAACCGGCTCGCTGGAAGGATGTTTCGCCTGCGCCGCCAGCATGCGCAGGATCGGCCAGCGCGGCAGCCAGACTGAAACGATGCGTGACATGATCGTACTCCACTATCCACTCGCCGGCGCGTCCGTTGCGGCAGCGTTCGAGCATCAGCCGCCAGCGCGCCTGCGCGATCAGGCCGAAGCGGTCGCGAACCGCAGGCGCCGGCGCGACGCGCCAGCGTGTCGCCGCGGCGCTGGCTTCGAGAATGTCCGCCGGACGCAGCAGCAACAGCGGCACGCCCGCGTCGGTGGCGGCGAGTTGCAGCCTTTGGCTCGATTTCAGATCGAGCGTGTCGACCGCGCCGGCGACCGCGGCCACCGCGCGCGCGCGCAACGCTTCCTCCAGCGCCCACAAAGTTTGTTTGCGATGGGAAGTCCCGGCCAGAATCAGGCGGCCGGGATCGAGGCCGAGCGCACGGATGCCGTGGCTGTACGGACGGCCGTAATGGCGCAGCCGGTAGTTGGGGAGGACGAGAACGATCGGATGCGACCGGGCCATGCGGGCAAGGAGCGCCACCATGAAGCCGAAGGCGGCGGAGGCGGAGCCTCCTTCCGGCACGATTTCATGCAAAGCCGCGCCGGGAAGGCCGCCTTGCGGCAGGCAACGGTCGATGTCGGCGACGCCGAAAGGAAGCGGTCTGGCTTTATGCAAGCCCTCGAGTTTCGGCAATAAACGCCGCAATTCCTCGGCCATTGCGGCGCGGTTACGTAGGACGGAAACGGTACGCGACGGGCTCATCAGGCGGCTCTGTCCCGGGGTTCAGAACTATAGAACAAAACAGGAACAAAGCCAAGGGTCAATCCCAACTTCTTAGGATTGACAGGCGGCAGACGAAACTTGCTGCCCTACAGGCGATGCCGCATACGTTCCGCGATTGGAACGTGCGGCCAACGAGGAACCTCATGCCGGAAGCCGATAAAGCAGGAGAGCGCTACGCGGCCGATCGGCCCCAGCAGGCGCCGGGCTTTTATCTGAAAGGCTCGCACCAGCTCGACTGGGGCATGAAGAATCGCCTCGCCCGGGTGTTTGCGCCGGCGACCGGCCGCACGGTGATGCTCGCCGTCGATCACGGCTACTTTCAGGGCCCGACCTCCGGGCTCGAGCGCATCGATCTCTCCATCGTGCCGCTGCTGCCGTCCTGCGATGCGCTGTTCTGCACGCGCGGCATCCTGCGCTCGGTCATTCCGGCGGATTCGACCAAGCCGATGGTGCTGCGCGCCTCCGGCGGGCCGAGCATCCTGCGCGAAGAGCTTTCCGACGAGCAGATCGCCATGGATATGGACGACGCGGTGCGCCTCAATGCCGCCGGCGTCGGCATCCAGGTGTTCATCGGCGGCGAGCACGAGACCCGCTCCGTGCACAACATGACGCGGCTGGTCGATGCCGGCTTGCGCGCCGGCATTCCGGTGATGGGCATCACCGCGGTCGGCAAGACCATGACGCGCGACGCCAAATATTTCCGGCTTGCGTGCCGCATCATCGCCGAGCTCGGCGCGCAATACGTCAAGACCTATTACGTGGACGAAGGCTTCGAGACCGTCACCGCGTCATGCCCGGTGCCGATCGTGATGGCCGGCGGCAAAAAGCTCGCCGAACTTGACGCGCTGACCATGGCGTACAACGCCGTGCAGCAGGGCGCCGCCGGCGTCGATATGGGCCGCAATATCTTCCAGTCGGAAGCGCCGAACGCGATGATCGCGGCGATCAACGCCGTCGTGCACAAGAACGCGAAGCCGAAAGAGGCCTACGAGCTGTTTTCGTCGCTGAAGGCGAAGGGCTGATCCGGATACGCTCTTCATCTCTCCCCGCAGGGAGAGGTGATATAAACAACCGACGAGCCTTATCCGTAGGTCCGCTGCGGCGTGCCGCCAATCAGGAACCAGGCGACTGTGCCCGCGGTCACCGCGCCGCCAAGCGCCGCCAGCACTTGCAGGATCCACGACGTGCTGCCGACGTTCGGCTGATGGGTCCGCGCTGCGAAGGCTTTCACGGCATCCGATCGGGGCGCCGGGTTGGAGGTTTCGTGCGGCGGCGAACCGGCGGCGGCGTTGACCGTTGCCGCATCGCCGGTCTGCGCATCGGCGCGACGGGCGCTCAGGTCGATCTCGTTGACTTGCTCAGGCGATGCGACCTTCACGGTTTGACCGGCGACCACGACCTCACTCGGATCGGGCGCGGTGGGTGCCGGGTCTGCCGCGGGCGCCGGCTGTGCGGCAGGCGCCGATTGCGCGGCGGTGGTGATCTCGGTTGCCACGGCAGGATTGGTCGTCGGCCATACGCTATTCGCCGCCGGGGGCGGGGTCGGCACCGGCACCGGCACCGGGGCCGGTGCGGGCGTGGCTGCCGCCGTCTTCACCGGCAATTGCGGCCGGTGTCGCCGCAACGCCGCCAGATGGGCGTGCTTTTTGGCTCTGCCGGCGACTTTGCGCGATCGCCCGGCCGTGGACCTGGCGGCGGTTTTCGCATGCGCTCTCACCGTCGTCCTGCTGGGATGCGTGTCGATTTTCACGAGCTGCAGCGGCTTGCCGGCCGGCTGGCCGGTTGCGGTTTGCGCCATCGCCGCGGTGATCGCCGGCATAGCGGCGAAAAGCAGCGCAGCCGAGGCCACCGCCGCGATACGAGTACGCAACATTGCACTTCTCCGTGACTGACTGAACGCTCCGCGACCGATTCAGGCCAGATCGGCGTGACCTCACGGTGACCCAATTGCGGATTTTTTGGCGCGAAGGGCGGACCGAAATCGGCCCGTTTTAACCATGCTTCTTCCCCGCCGGACGCCCTGTTATGGTGAAGCGCGAAAATGCCCGGTGGAAGCTCATGATCGATGTCGAAACCGAAAATGGCATTGCCGTCGTCACGCTCGGGCACGGCAAGGCCAACGCGCTGGATATCGAGTTCTGCGACGCATTGTCGAAGTGCTTCGACGAGCTCGCGACGTCGGCGGCGCGGGCGGTGGTGGTGGCGGGGCGGGGCCGGATGTTCTCGGCCGGCGTCGACCTGATCCGGGCGAGTGCGGGCGGCGCCGATTACATGCGCAAATTCCTGCCGGTCTTGAACCGGTCATTCGCTTCGATCTTCTTCCATCCGAAACCGCTGATTGCGGCGATCAACGGCCATGCCATGGCCGGCGGTGCGGTGCTGGCCTGCTGCGCCGACCGCCGCATCATGGCGCGGAGCGGCGGGCGCATCGGCGTGACCGAGCTCCTGGTGGGTGTGCCGTTTCCGGCGCTCGCCTTCGAGGCGGTGCGCTTTGCCGTACCGGCGCGTTATTTGGCGGAATCGCTGTTCAGCGGCGCGACCTACGAGCCTGACATTGCCCTGCAGCGCGGCTGGGTCGAGGAGGTGGTCGAAGCGGATGCCCTGATGCCGCGGGCAATCGCGGCCGCGCAGCAATTGGCGCAATTGTCGCCCGAGGCTTTCGCTACGACCAAGCGGCAGCTCCGTCAGGAGATTCGCGAGCGGCTCGATCGAAGCGGCGCGGCCGTCGACAAAGCCGCGACCGAGATTTGGGCGGCGCCGCAGACGTTGCGCCATATCGGCGACTATGTCGCGCGCACGCTCAAGAAAGCTTAGGCATTTTCACAGCGCATGATCTTTTCGGAAAACCGGTATCCACCCTCGGATCAAGTCCGAGGGCAGGCTTTTTCCGGATCATGCGCTTACGCCGCCAGCGACTTGAGATATTTCTCGGCTTCCTCAGGGACCGCGAACCACGGAAACAGGTCCAGCGGCTCGTCGAAGCAATTGGCGATGCGCTTGGCCAGCACCGGAATGCCTTGCGCCGCCCCCATGATGTTGAGGACATGCGGCGGCGGCGGTTGCAGCAGCGCGTTGGTCCAGCCGGTCACGTATTGCACGTAATCCCAGAAGCGGTCGAAGGTCGCCTGCATCCAGGCCTGATCGAACGGCTTGCTGCCGTGTGCGACGATGGCGTCGAGATAGATCTTCGCGCATTTTGAAGCGTTATTGGAACCTTGCCCGGTGATCGGGTCGTTGAGGACGACGACGTCGGCCATGCCGAACGCGGCTTTACCGGAGGGAAGTTTGGCGATCGGCTTGCGCACGGTCGGCGCGAAGCGCCCGCTGAGAATGCCGTTCGCATCGGTGAGCTGGACGTTCTTGGCGCGCTCGGCCTCCCAGGGCAGGAATGTCTCCAAAATCCATTTCGATTTGGCGAGATGCTGCTCCGGTGTCTTGACGTCGGCCCAGCAATCCATCGGGCCGCCCGGAACGCCTTCGAGCACCATGATCTCGCACGGTCCCGTTGTCGTCAGCGACGGGAAGACGAAATATTCGCCGACGCCGGGGATCAGGTTAAAGGAGACCGCCGAATGCTGTGGCCGCGGCACGAGCCCTTTGACGTAGGTCAGCGCCAGCGCGCGCTGTGGCGCGTCGAACTGCGACTTTTGCGCATCGCGTTCGAAGATTTTGACAATGTCACCCTTGCCGGCGGCGACAATGACGAGATCGGAATCGGCGGCGTACTTGTCGAGATCGGCGAGTGTTGCCTGCTTGTACTCGATCGTGCCGCCGCGCTTTTCCAGTTCCTGCATCCAGCGCGGAAATTTCACCCGCTGATCGACCGCTTGCGCCGGCTTGTCGAGCAGGCCGTTCCATTCGATCGCCTTGTTACCCGATCCGTCCGGCGCCGGAACGATAAAGCTGATCGAATCGACTGTCGGACATTCTTTGTCCCAGAAATTCAGTCCAAGCTCGCGTTCATAACTCAGCGCCTTGTTGAACATGCACTGGCTCGACATCACCTTGCCGGCGCGGATGTCGTCGCCTTTGCGGTCCTGCACCAGCCGCACGTCGTAACCGGCCGAAAGCAGGCCATTGCCGAGCTGCAAGCCCGATTGGCCGCCGCCGACGATCGTAATCCTTCGCTTTGCCATTGCCCCCTCCTGTAAAGCGGCCAAGCCTCGGCCGCATTTTTACTTGGCCGCATTTTATTTGGCCGCGTTTTTATTCCATCAATAAAGGAATTGCCGGATCGGCGCGTTCCGGGCCCATCGCCGTATAGCCGCCGTCCACCCGAATATCCGTGCCGGTAATGAAGCTCGCATTATCCGAAAGAAGAAACGCAACCGCCTCCGCGACTTCGGCCGGATTGCCGGTCCGGCCCAGCAGATGAAATGGCTTGGCCACGCCGTCGGTTTTGGCCCGGTTGCCCTTGGTCAGTTCGACCATGATGTTGCTCCAGGTCCAGCCCGGCGAAACCGCATTGACGCGAATGCCGTCGGGCGCGAGGTCCATCGCCTGGTTGCGCGTCAGTTGCAAGATCGCGGCCTTCGCTACCGGATAAACCCAGCGGCCAGTCTGCGCGACGCGGGCGGAAATCGAGCCGAAATTGACGATGGCGCCTTTGTTCTTCTTCAGATGCGGCCGGGCGGCCTGCATCAGCATGACCGAGCCAACGACGTTGACATTGAACGCAGTCAGCCAGTCGGCGCGCGTGGTATCGGCACCGTTGTCGAGATACGTGCAGGCAACGTTGACCAGAAAGTCGAGCCTGCCGGTCGCGTCGATCGTGCCTTTGATCAGCGCTGCGATGTCGGCATCGTTGGTAATGTCGCAACGAATGAAGCGCGCCTTGGCGCCGAGCTTCTTGGCCGCGGTTTCACCGTCGGCCGTATTGATGTCGGCGATGACGACATTGCAGCCGTAGCCGGCGAGCGTCTCGGCCACCGTTTGGCCGATCAGCGTCGATCCGCCGGAAACGATCGCGGTCTTGCCGTCCAATCCCCGCATACTCAAACCCCCACGCACCTTGCGGCTGGGGATACTGTGCGAAATTTATCGGCGTTGCGCAAGGAACGCCCGGGCGCGAAAACGGCAAGCGGCCGTCATCCCAGCTCGGTGATTTCTTCCGGAAAAGAGTGCAGCCGCTCGCCAGGCCCGCGTGCCTCGATCAGATAATTGTCGCAGACCCACGACATCACGCGCCCGCGAATGTAAGTCGGGTGCACGACGATGTTCATGTCTTCGGCGATCGTCATCGGTTCGTCGCTACGGATGAGCGGGCGCTCGACCAGGTCGTAGCCTTGCCCGTGGCAATGCAGCCGTTTTTCCTCCGGGCGGCCGTTCTTGCGCATGAAGTCGTTGTAAGCGGCGAAAATTTCCTTGCACGGCGCGCCGGGCTGGAGAAGGCCGAGGTTGAATTTGCGCGCCAGCAACGCAAAGGCGAATTCATCCTTCAACTCGGCCGACGCTTTGCCGACGACGCATGTACGGCCGAGTTCGGTATACATGCCGCCGGGACCGGAATCCTCGACTAGAAGCGCGATCACGTCGCCTTTCTGGATGACCCGGTTCTGAAAATGGCGCTGGCTGAACTGCGCCGGCCGGTCCGGCGGCATCGAGGCGCACAGATAGATGCCGTTCTCGCTGCCGTTACGCTGGCTGTAGCATTGCGCGATGGCCGCGATGTCGCGGTCGCGCAGTCCCGGCTCGACGGCATCGAACGCGGCCCGCATGGCGCCATCCTGCATGGCGGCGGTGCGCCGGATCAATTCTCGTTCCTCGGCGCTCTTGATGACCTTGATGCGGTCGACCAGGTCGGACGCATCGACAAAACGCGAATTGGAGAAGCGGCCTTTCTGCAAATGATCGACCAGCGCGAACGACATTTGATATGTTCCAACAAGGCCGATGGTGCCGCCGGCATAGGGCGCGAGCGCCGTCGCCGCGAGTTCGGGGTCGTATCCGGCCGTATAATTGCAGGACGCGAAACTCGGCGTGGTGAGCCATTGTTTCACTCCGCGCGCGGTGCCGTCGCCATTTGCGGTCGGCGTATTGGCGCCGCCGAATGGACCCTGGCTCACCAGCGTCATGAGGTCGTCGCGCGGAAACACAACCGTCAGCGGATAGCCGTTGGTCGCCGGCAGATCGGTGAAGTATTTCACGTAGCCGCCCATGTGGTCGTTGTTGTTCTGCATCAGCAGCACGTCGACCTTTTCGCGCTCCATGGCGGCGCGCACGGCGGCCCAGCGGCGTTCAAGCTCGGCGGTCGAAATCGGCGTTTGCAGGCGCTCGGAAAGCGCTTCCATGGCGTAATCGCTCCCATCGGGCGTCGTCGGCCGATATAACGTGATGCAGTAGCCGTCGCCAAGCCGCTAAGCCGTCGCGCGGCGCTGCAACCTCGGCTAGACTGCCGGCCGGACAATCTTTCAAGCTTGCATTGCCAGGAGCACAAGGATGCCAATCGACTTATCGGCGGTGAATTGGATCTTCGTTGGATTGATGGCGGCACTCGCTTTCGTTGCCGCATTGCTCGGCAGCGTTATTGCATTCCGAAACCGCTTCGTCGGGGCGATTATCGCGGGGATACTTTTTGCCGCAGGCTTCGTCGCCTGGAACTATTATCCCCACAGCTTCGGGCTCCCGATCATCAAGACGTTCGGCGTCGACGGCCCCGCCAGTTGAACGCCCACGCCGGCCTCGCTATGCGTAGGTGAATTTTCCGGGAGAGACATGGAGCGGACATGAACAAGGTCTATGCGGACACCAAGTCCGCGCTGGCCGGGTTGCTAAAGGACGGCATGCTGATCATGTCCGGCGGCTTCGGGCTGTGCGGCATTCCCGAAAGCCTGATCCTGGCAATCCGCGATTCCGGCGTGAAGAACCTTACCGTCGTCTCCAACAACTGCGGGGTAGACGGCAAAGGGCTTGGGGTTTTGCTCGACACCAAGCAAATCAAGAAAATGATCGCTTCCTATGTCGGCGAAAACAAAACCTTCGCGCAGCAATTCCTCGACCATCAGATCGAGGTCGAATTCAACCCGCAGGGCACGCTGGCGGAACGGATTCGCGCCGGCGGCGCCGGCGTGCCGGCGTTCTTCACCAAGACCGGCGTCGGCACCTTGATTGCCGAAGGCAAGGACGTGCGCGAATTCGACGGTCAGCGTTATGTCATGGAGCGCGGGCTGGTCGCCGACCTTTCGATCGTCCACGCTCACACGGCCGATACCGAGGGTAATCTCGTGTATCGCAAGACGGCGCGCAATTTTAATCCGATCATGGCGACGGCGGGACGCGTGACGGTCGCCGAAGTCGAGCATCTGGTGCAGCCGGGCGAGGTCGATCCCGACCATATCGTTACGCCGGGCATCTACGTGCAGCGGATCGTTCACGTCCCCAATGCGGTGAAATATATCGAGCAACGCACGGTCCGTAAGCGCGAGAACGCACCCGCATCGGCCGGAACAGGAGAGAAAGTCTGATGCCCTGGACTCGCGACGAAATGGCGGCACGCGCCGCGAAAGAGCTCAAGGACGGCTTCTACGTCAATCTCGGCATCGGCATTCCGACCCTGGTGTCGAATTTCATTCCGGCCGGAATGAGCGTGCAGCTGCAGTCCGAGAACGGCATGCTAGGCTTTGGCCCGTTCCCGTACGATGGCGACGAAGACCCCGATTTGATCAACGCCGGCAAGCAGACCGTGACCGAGTTGCCGACGACCAGCTTTTTCAGCTCGGCGGATTCATTCGCCATGATCCGCGGCGGTCACGTCGACATCGCCATCCTCGGCGCCATGCAGGTCGCGGAGAACGGCGACCTCGCCAACTGGATGATCCCCGGCAAGATGGTCAAAGGAATGGGCGGCGCCATGGATCTCGTTGGCGGCGTCAAGAAAGTCGTCGTCGTCATGGAGCACTCGGCCAAGAACGAGCCCAAGCTTCTGCGTAAATGCACACTGCCGCTGACCGGTGCCGGCGTGGTCGACTTGGTCATTACCGACCTCGGCGTGTTCACCATCGACCGCAGGGGCGCCGGCATGACGCTGATCGAACTCGCCAACGGCGTGACGCTCGACGACATCAAGGGCAAGACCGAGGCGGCCTATGAGGTGGCCAACTCGATCCGGCACTGACAAAATCCGGTATCGCGCGCACGCAACAACGGTGCCGGCACCGACCGATGTTCGGCACCGCCCTTTGCGTGCGACCGCCGCTTGACCCTATCTGATATTTTCGTTCGGCCGCGCCTGCATCATCAGCGTCCGGTGATGACGCGAAGCATAGTGTCGATGACCGCGCGCGGTTCGCGCCGAGGCATGCGCGGTGGTAGACGTGCTGGCGTGCGCGTGGGTGCCGGAGGCACCCATGCCGGTGCTGCCGCTGGCTCCCGCATTGGCTCCTCCCGTGGTGCCGCGAGCGGTGCCGAGGCTGGCATTCGTATTGACGCTGCCGGTCGCCCCGGCATTGGTCCCGGTTCCCGCGGTGCCCGCGTTGACGCCACCCGTCGTTCCAGTGCCGACGCTCACGCCGCCCGTGGTTCCCGCGCCGCCAACGCCTGCGGCGGCGGCGATCGAAATACTGCCAAGCGTGATGGCGCCGGCGAGTAGCGCCTTGCTGATTACCGACATTCCCATCTCCTTCGACCATCACCCTTCCTCACAAAGCGCGCCGTCGCTGAAATGTTCCGCCGGTGCAACGGGGCGCAAACACCGAATTCTGCGCGCAAAATTTAGCGAGGATGCGGATGTATAGGCGCTTTACGGCGGGCGTCTGCGCAACGACAATGAGTGCCGCAGAGGGTACGCGTGGCTGACGATACGATTCTCCAGACCGAAGACCTGACCAAGGAATTTGCCGGCTTCGTCGCGGTACGCTCGGTGAATTTGCAGGTTGTCCGTGGCACCATCCATGCGCTGATCGGGCCCAACGGCGCGGGCAAGACCACCTGCTTTAATCTCCTGACCAAGTTCCTGTCGCCGACCCGCGGCCGCATCATGCTCAAGGGGCGCGACATCACGGCGTTGAAGCCCGCCGATGTGGCCAGGCTTGGGATCGGACGTTCGTTCCAGATTTCCGCGGTGTTTCCGCATCTGACGGTGCTGGAGAACGTTCGCATCGCGCTGCAGCGGCGGCGCGGCAATTCATTCGATTTCTGGCGCTCCAAGCGCGCGCTCGCCAGTCTCGACAACCAGGCCAACGCGCTGATCGCCGACGTCGGGCTTTCGGCTTACGCCGGGGCGGCGGCGGTTGAGCTTTCCTACGGCCGCAAGCGGGCGCTGGAAATCGCCACGACGCTCGCGCTCGAGCCGGAGCTTTTGCTGCTCGACGAGCCGATGGCCGGCATGGGACGTGAAGACATCGTTCGCATCAGCAGCCTGATCAGATCGGTCGCCGCCAATCGCACCGTACTCATGGTCGAGCACAATCTGTCGGTCGTTGCCGATCTTTGCGACCGCATCACCGTGCTTACACGTGGAAAGATTTTGGCCGAAGGCGACTACGCGACCGTCTCGGCCGATCCGGCCGTGCGCGAAGCCTATCTGGGGACCGGCCATGCCTGAGCCGCACCCGTTGCTTGCCGTGAACGAACTGGAAGCGTGGTACGGCGAATCTCACGTGTTGCACGGCGTGACTTTCGACGTGCAGCCCGGCGAAGTGGTCACTTTGCTCGGCCGCAACGGGGTCGGCAAGACGACGACGCTTAAAGCCATCATGGGCATCATGGAGAGCCGGACCGGTTCGGTGCGCTTCGAGGACGCCGAATTGATCGGCCGTACTTCGGATGCAATCGCACGTGCAGGCATCGCCTTTTGCCCGGAAGAGCGCGGCATTTTCTCCACGCTTGACGTCAAGGAGAATCTCTTGCTGCCGCCGCAAGTGCGGCCCGGCGGGCTCGGCCTGGATCGTATATTTGAGCTGTTCCCGAATTTGCAGGAACGATTGTCCAGCCAGGGAACCAAACTCTCCGGCGGCGAACAGCAGATGCTGGCGATCGGCCGCATTTTGCGGACCGGCGCGCGGCTTCTTTTGCTCGACGAGCCGACCGAAGGGCTCGCTCCGGTCATTATCCAGCAGATCGGCCGCACCATCGGCGCGCTCAAGGCGCAGGGTTTCACCATTCTTCTCGTCGAGCAAAACTTCCACTTTGCCGCGACGCTGGCCGACCGCCACTACGTGATGGAGCATGGCCGCATCGTCGACCACTTCTCCGCCGGCGAGCTAAAGGCCAATACGGAAAAACTGCACGACTATCTCGGAGTTTGATAATCAGGTGTCATCGACCGCTGCGCTCTTGCCGGCGCGGCCAACAACCAGGGAGACTTCAATGTTAGTTCCAACGCGATTGGTATTTGCGCTCGCCGCGCTACTGTGCGGGACAGCCGCCGCTTCGGCGCAAGACCTTGCCGTCAAGATCGGCGTTCTCAACGACATGTCGGGCCTGTATGCGGACATCGGCGGAGAGGGCTCGGTCGCTGCCGCCAAACTGGCGGTCGAAGACTTCAATCCCGCCGCCCACCATATGAAAGTCGAGGTCATCAGCGGCGATCACCGGAACAAGCCCGATATCGGCGCCAACATCGCGCGCCAATGGTTTGACGTCGATCATGTCGATGTCATCGTTGACGTGCCGACGTCGAGCGTCGCGCTGGCGGTCAATGAGGTCACGCGCGAGAAGAATAAGGTGTTCCTGGGCTCCGGACCCGCAAGCTCCGATCTCACCGGGCCGAAATGCTCGCCGAATTCCATCCAATGGACCTACGACACCTGGATGCTCGCCAACGGCACCGGCAAAGCGGTGGTGAAGACCGGCGGCGACACCTGGTTTTTCCTGACGGCGGATTATGCCTTCGGTCATGCGTTGGAGCGCGACACGTCGGCCGTTATCGTCAAAAACGGCGGCAAAGTGCTTGGGCACGTGCTGGCGCCGCTTGGCACCAGCGACTTCTCGTCGTTCCTGCTGCAAGCTCAGGCCTCGAAAGCGAAGATCATCGGCCTTGCCAATGCGGGCGGCGATACGGTCAACGCGATCAAGCAAGGTGCCGAATTCGGCATCGCGGCCGGCGGGCAGCACTTCGCCGGCCTCCTCGTTTTCATCAACGACGTCGAAGCGCTCGGGTTGAAAACCGCGCAAGGTCTGGTGCTGACCGAGACATGGTACTGGGACATGACGGATGCCAATCGCGCCTTCACCAAACGCTGGCAGATCGCGTCGTCGCGGCCCGGCAAATTTCCCAGCATGCTGCCGGCGGGCGTGTATTCGTCGGTGATCCATTACCTCAAGGCGGTTGACGCGCTGCGAAGCGCCAGCGACGGCAAAGCCGTGGTTGCCAAAATGAAGGAAATGCCGACCGACGATCCGCTGTTCGGCAAAGGCTATATTCGTGCGGACGGCCGCAAAATTCATCCGGCCTATCTGTTCGAGGTGAAGAAGCCGGAAGAATCGAAATATCCCGGCGACGACTACAAGCTGCGCGCCACCATTCCGGCGGATGAGGCGTTTCGGCCGCTCAATGAAGGCCATTGTCCGCTGGTCAGCGGCTAATCCACGCGGGAGGGGGCGGCCGCTCGCGGACGCGGGCGGCCGTCGCGGAGGGTCCGGGGCATGTTCGAAATTTTCGGCATTCCCTCGCAAGCGCTGTTCGGCCAGCTCCTGCTCGGGCTGATCAATGGCTCGTTCTACGCCTTGCTAAGCCTCGGGCTTGCCGTCATCTTCGGCATGCTCAACATCATTAATTTCGCCCACGGCGCGCAATACATGATGGGCGCGTTTGCCGCCTATCTTTTGTTGCAATATCTCGGTCTCAATTACTGGGGAGCGCTGGTGATCGCGCCGCTTGTGATCGGGGCGATCGGTATCGTCATCGAGCGGCTGTTTCTCCAGCATTTGCGCAAACTCGATCCTTTGTACGGTCTGCTGCTGACCTTCGGTCTTGCGCTGGTCATCGAGGGCCTGTTCCGCAACGCTTACGGATCGTCCGGGCAGCCATATCAGGTGCCGCCGGCGCTGCAAGGCGGACGCAATCTCGGCTTCATGTTCCTGCCGAATTATCGCGCTTGGGTGATCGCGCTTTCGGTTGTGGTCTGCTTTGCGACCTGGTTTGCCATCGAACGGACCCGGCTCGGCTCTTATTTGCGCGCGGCGACGGAAAATCCCGTGCTGGTTCGCGCCTTCGGCATCAACGTGCCGCGCATGGTGGCGCTGACCTACGGGTTTGGTGTGGCGCTGGCGGCATTGGCCGGGGTGATGGCTGCGCCGATTTATAACGTGTCGCCGCAGATGGGATCCGATCTGATTATCGTCGTTTTCGCGGTGGTGGTGATCGGCGGCATGGGTTCGATCATGGGGGCGGTCCTGACCGGCTTTGCGCTCGGCATCGTCGAGGGGCTGACCAAAGTATTTTATCCGGAAGCCTCGAACACCGTGATTTTCGTCCTTATGGCCATCGTGCTGCTCATTCGTCCGGCTGGGCTGTTCGGGCGGAGGGCATAGTGGCGACAGCGCTTGATCCGGCGGCAAATATGTACGGCCGCAAGCCGGGCCGAAGCTTGGCGGTTGCGTTCGCCGTCATGGTCGCGCTGTTTGCGATCGGGCCGTTCGTGACCTATCCGGTATTTTTAATGAACGCGTTGTGCTTTTCGCTGTTTGCCTGCGCCTTCAATCTTCTGATCGGTTACGTCGGGCTCGCCTCGTTTGGGCATGCGTTGTTTTTCGGCTGGGCGAGTTACGTGACTGCCTTTACGGCCAAAAGCTGGGGGCTCTCGCCGGAACTGGCGATTGTCGCCGGAATGGCCGCCGCCGCCGTGCTTGGGGTTGTCGTCGGCAGCCTCGCCATCCGCCGCCAAGGCATCTACTTCGCCATGATCACGCTGGCGTTGTCGCAGATGATGTATTTCTTCGCGCTGCAGGCAAAGTTCACCGGCGGCGAGGACGGCATTCAGGGCGTGCCGCGCGGCCGGTTGTTCGGCATGTTCGATCTGTCCGATGAGATGACGATGTACGCCTTCGTCGTCGTCGTCGTGCTCGCCGGGTTCTTGCTCATCTACCGGATCATCAATTCGCCTTTCGGCGAGGTCCTCAAAGCGATCCGGGAGAACGAGCAACGCGCGGTTTCGCTCGGCTATGCCGTCGATCGCTACAAGCTGGTCGCGTTTGTGCTTTCCGCTACATTGTCCGGCCTTGCCGGTTCGCTGAAAGCGCTGGTGTTTCAGCTCGCCTCGCTGACCGACGTGCATTGGACGATGTCCGGCGACGTGCTGCTGATGACCTTGCTCGGCGGACTGGGCACGGTGTTCGGGCCGGTCGTCGGTGCCTTCGTCGTCGTCGCCATGCAGACGTATTTGGCGCCGTTCGGGCAATGGGTGTTGGTGATCCAGGGCGCCGTTTTCGTGATCTGCGTGCTGGCGTTCCGGCGCGGCATCGTCGGCGAGATCGCGCGGCTTTTGCGCGTGGCGCTTTAGACGCTTTTTTCCACAGACTTATCAACAGAATCAGTTTATCAATACGATCTCGGCGCACAGGATGACTGTGCTGTTTATGGCATTTTTGTTGCGTCGACGTTCGTTCCGCATGAGTCTGGGACATTGTGGTGATTTGCTGCGGGCATCGGTTTTTGGTGCCGGTCTGTAGCCTCGCCCGACAGCCGTTCCAACGTGAATTGTGCGCCTTTAGTCGCGTCCTTATTTGCGCGCACGCGTTCGGCAATGAACTCCAGCGCCCGGTTCAACGGGCACCTCCGGCTTTTCATGTCGTCCCGGCAACCCGGTCCGTACGACAGCGTCGCGCGCAAGTGGCTCGCGCTGGCGGAGCGCCGTCGTGCGCATGTGATCGAGCTGCGCGAGAGCGGGCGTTGGCGCCATTACTATACGCCGGAAGGATTGCTCGAGGCGTTGCGCGAAGCTGTGCGCACCCGCGATGAATGGGCGAGACTGGCGGGCGTGGAAACCGGCAACGCTCCGGCCTAAGCTTCTTCGGCCCTCGCTTCCTTTCCAAGTCCAGACCGCCACCCCATGTGATCGCCATGACGAGTGCTCTGTTCTCGCCGCTGCGGCTGGCCGGCCTCAACCTCGCCAATCGCATCGTCGTCTCGCCGATGTGCCAATACAGCGCCGACGACGGCGTCGCTTCCGATTGGCACATGACGCATCTCGGCATGTTGGCGAATTCCGGCGCGGGCCTGCTCGTCGTCGAAGCGACCCATGTCGAGCGTTCCGGTCGGATCACCCACGGCTGCCTTGGGCTCTATTCCGATGCCTGCGAGGCGGCGCTTGAGCGGGTTGTCGCGCATTGCCGGCGCATCGGCAGCGCCAAGCTGGCCATTCAGCTCTCGCACGCCGGTCGCAAAGCCTCCGCACAGCGGCCGTGGCAGGGCGGCAAGGCGTTGCCGCCGGGCGAGGATCCGTGGCCGACCATTGCGCCGTCGGCGGTTGCCTTCGGCCCGGGCTGGCCTGTTCCACGCGCCATGACCGAGGATGACATGGCCCACGTGCGCGGCTGCTTTGTCGACGCCGCCAGGCGGGCGCTACGCATCGGCTTCGATGCCGTCGAATTGCATTTCGCTCACGGTTATCTGTTGCACGGTTTCGTCTCGCCGATTTCCAATACCCGCAACGACGCCTACGGCGGCTCGTTGGCCGGGCGCTTGCGCTTTCCGCTCGACGTCGTGCGCGCGGTGCGCGCCGTTATTCCGAACGGCAGTCCGCTCGGCGCGCGCTTCACCGGCAGCGATTGGCTCGACGGCGGCCTGACGGTGGAGGACGCGGTGGCGGTCGCGAAGGCGCTCAAGCAGGCCGGGCTCGATTATATTGACGTCTCCTCCGGCGGCGTCAGCACGCAAGGCCAGACGAGCGTGCCGCGCAGTCCCGGCTATAACGTGCCGCTTGCCGAGCAAATTCGCCGTGAAGTCGGCATGCCGACCCGAGTCGTCGGCCTGATCGTAAGTCCGAAGCAGGCCGAGGCCATTGTCGCCGAGGGCCGTGCCGATATGGTCGCGTTGGCGCGCGCGTTCCTCGACGATCCGCATTGGGGCTGGCATGCCGCCGAAGCACTTGGCGGCGAGGTTGTCTATCCGCCGCAATATCTGCGGGCTGGTCCGGCGTTATGGCGAGGAACGAAGCTGCGCGCCTGAAAATCGGCGTCGGCCCGTCGTCGGCGCGGCGTCGCGCGGCCGTTTGTCAGCGCACCCGATTGCCGCCAATCGACAGTTGCGCGTAACGCTTGGCGCCGTCGCTGGCGAGATCGCCGCTGACCGGCCTTTTCCATTCCATGCCGATAATGGCGCCGCTGCGCGTTTCGGCGATCATGTTGTCGGCGATCACCGCTGCTCCCGCGCCGGGAGCGACCGAAACGGTGATGCCGTATTCGGCGCGCCGGATGACGTTCGAACTGATCGCGACGTCGCGCAGGTAGGCGCCCCAGCCGGCGGCGATGCCGGCGTGCGGGGCGTTCTCCACCACGTTGCCGGTGACCGCCGTATCGGCCTCGACACCGATGCCGACGCCCGCGAGATCATTCGGATCGGTCCCCGGCGGGCGATGGGGAACGAGATTGCGGATCAGATTGCCTTGCACGACCGCAAGCCGGCCATCCTGATTGAAGTTGGTGACCGACACGCCGAGTGCCGCCCCGTCGATGACGTTGTTGGCGATGACGGCGCCCTGAAAGCCGAATTCGGCATAGAGCGCGACCTCGCCAAGCGCGGTGCAGGTGTTGCCGACGATTTGCAAGTTGGACGCGGCATTACCGCGAACCGCGGAGAACGCCGCATTACGGATACGATTGCCGCGCACGATCACGTTGCCGGCGCGGAATACGTTGACGGCGTTGCCATACTGGCCGGAGCCGCCGGCTTTGTTGGCGACGTCTTCGATGCGGTTGTCGAAGACCAGCGTGCCGTCGTCGCCGGCTTCGCTGCGCCAAACGAGGATGCCGTTGTTGCCGGCGCCGCGTATGGTATTGCCGCCTATTCGCAGGCCACGGGCATTCAGCGAGAAAATCGCGGCGTCCGCCGCTGCGATTGTGTTCCCGCTGACGTCACCTTCGATCCCGTCAAGCGCGATCGCGTTGCCGCCGGCGTTGATGATCTCGCAGTCGAAGATGCGTAGCGCGCGGCCTTGGGCGAATTGCAGCAGGGCGCGGCGTTCCGGCAGCGGTACACGACCGCCATCGAGAATAAGACCGCTGAGGCTGACGTGATCGGCGCCGGTCGCCGCCATCATCGATGGTCCGCCGGTCATTACGATCCGCGTCGCACCGGCAACGCCGGCGATGGCGGCATGCGGCGCCAGCGTCAGGCCGCCGGCGCGGTAGATGCCGGGCGGCAGCCGTAGCACGGCTCCGCTGGAGGCCGACTGTTCGATCGCGCGCTGTAAAGATTGAGTCTGGTCGTCGGCCGCGTTCGGCCGCAAGCCGAACGTGAAAGCATCGATCTCGGCGGGCGGGCCGAATCCGCGCCCGGCGGTCGGCAGTTCGCCGGCCTGCGCCGCACTTGCTGCTCCGGCGCCGGCAAGCGCCGCGAACAGGCGGCGGCGGTCGAGCTTCATTGAAGGGCTCCTGTGAGGCGCGAACCTGGGGCGCTGCACGGCGCGCAGTATCGCACCGGCGCGGTTAACGGCGGCTTGCCGCGATCATCGCGATCAGGAGAGCCTCGGAGGCCGCCAATAGGGACTGAAATGAAAGGCCGCGCCGCGGTTTGCGTTGAGAGCCGATTTTGACGGGCGGAATATGAACGAATTGCACCAGCGGCCGGCGGCCGGTGACGTGCCGCAAACATCGCCAATAGACATAGTTGCAAAGGTAACGCCCGGCGTCGCGTGACAGCCGGGCAGGGAAGCAATGACCGCGCAATGCGCCGAGCAGATCGGCAACTGGCGCGTTGCCGCGGACGGCCGCGGGTCCGCCCCGCGAAATGACGTTGCGCTGCGGGCGATATCCGCCGATGTCGGGAAACAACACCGATTGTGCGTTGCGTGCGCGGGTCTCGATGCAAAGGTGGCGACGGCGTCCGGCAAGTCCGAACATCAGCACGACGTCCGGATTTTGACGCAACAATCCCGGCAGATCGCGATCGACTGCGGCATAACTCGTCGCGAGGATGTGGATCGCGCATTGCGTCAGGGCGAGTGCCGGCCGCCGCCGCCGCGCCAGTGCTTTGACCAATGCAGCGCTCGGATTGACCGGAGCGCCGGGGAAGGGCCCAAAGCCTACCAACAAGACGCGCACCACGTTATTTCTCAAGCAGGTTGGCGATTTCCTCGACCGCGGCA
This sequence comes from Hyphomicrobiales bacterium, assembly GCA_019075925.1. Lineage (GTDB taxonomy): Bacteria > Pseudomonadota > Alphaproteobacteria > Rhizobiales > Xanthobacteraceae > BOG-931. The sequence goes on from JAGXAC010000032.1 coordinate 21,109, forward strand.
TTGGGCGCAAGCTGTCCCGCTGCCACCGCGGCTTCGATGCGCGGCAATGCGGCCTTGAGCGAGCGATCGGCGCGCAACGGAGCGAACAGCCGCTCTTCGAGCATTTCCCACATCCATTTCACTTGTTGCTCGCCGCGCCGCGCGGCGAGCTCACCCGATGCGGTCAGCTTTTGCCGATGCTCGAGCACTTTCTCCCACAGCGCGCCAATGCCGTCACCGGTCAGCGCCGAGTAGGTCATCACCGGCGGCAACCAATTCGGCGACCGCGGTGCGAGAATGTGAAGCGCGGCGCGGTATTCCGCGGCGGCGGCTTTGGCGCGGGATACATTGTCGCCGTCGGCTTTATTGACGGCGATCATGTCGGCGAGCTCGACCACGCCCTTTTTCAGCCCCTGCAACTCGTCGCCGGCGCCGGGCAGCATCAGCACGAGAAAAAAATCGGTCATGTCGGCGACGGCGATTTCCGACTGGCCGACGCCGACGGTCTCGACCAGTACCACGTCGTGCCCCGCGGCCTCGCACAGCAACATCGTCTCCCGCGTTTTCGCCGCCACCCCGCCTAATGTGCCGGAGGCGGGCGAGGGGCGGATGAACGCGTTGGCATCGTTGGCGAGGTGCGCCATGCGGGTCTTGTCGGCGAGGATCGAGCCGCCGGTTCGCCGCGACGACGGATCGACCGCGAGCACGGCGACCTTGTGACCTCGCCCGGTGAGCATGCTGCCCAACGCGTCGATGGTAGTCGATTTGCCGACGCCGGGCGCGCCGGTGATGCCGACGCGCACCGCCTTGCCAGTTGCGGCCAACAGCTCCTGCGTGAGTGCGGCTGCGGTTCGGCGGTGATCGGCGCGCTTGCTTTCAACGAGCGTGATCGCCCGCGACAATACGCTGCGGTCGCCGGCACGAACGTCGCGCGCGAGCCGGACAACATCGAACGATTGTGCGGACGAACCCATGCTGTCTCTTCGTCGAGCGCGGGGTTCCCGTCAAGCAGCGTGTATGCGCGTTCATTTACTTTTTGCTAGCCGCATTCGCTCCGGGCGCGATTTTTTCGTCGAATGAACGCGATCTCGCCGAATTGCGGCCGCATCGCTCGGCTGACATTGCCGCGTTCCCGCAAGGGCAACTCGTAACAACCCGGAGGCGTCGATGAACTGGGATCAAATTCAGGGTGACTGGATGCAGTTCAAGAGCAAAGTACGGATGAATTGGGCCAAGCTCACGGACGAGGATCTCACGCGCATTGGCGGCCGGCGCGAAGTGTTGGCGAGATGCTTGCAGGCGCGTTACGGATTTGCCCGGGCCGAGGCCGAACGCGAGATCGATGCCTGGATGAAAACCCAGCGTTATGCCGCGTGACCGGCAAGATGGCGCGCTTGCCTTCGGCTAAGCGCGCCATCCCTTCAACCCCAGAGCTGGCGGGTCGCCAGCGTGGCGCCCTGTGCCAGGGCTTCCAGCTTCTGACGGCGCACCCCATCGGCGACCGCATCGCGCAGCTTGCGCTGAAACGCGGGCTCATCGGCCGCTTCGCCGGCAGCTCGGGCGCGATTGGCTTCGATCAGAACATCCGGGCGCGGTAGACCGCCGGCATGGCTTGTCAAAATGCGCTCGGTACTCAGCTTCAGGGCGATGTCGCTTATCCCCAAAGCTCACGCGTCGCCAACGCCGCTCCCGCGACGAGTGCTTCGAGCTTGGCCCAGGCAATCATGGGATGAACGCGGCCGCCGAGACCGCAGTCGGTCGAAGCAATGACCCGCTCGCGCCCGAGACTTTTGGTGAACCGCAGGATGCGCTGGGCAACCAATTCAGGGTGCTCCACCACGTTGGTGGCGTGGCTCACTACGCCGGGCAAGACGATCTTGCCGTCGGGCAGCTTCACGTCCTCCCAGACCGTCCATTCGTGCTCGTGGCGCACATTGCCGGCCTCGAACGAATAGGCTTGGCATTTGGCCGCCAACATCACGTTGACGATATCCTTCATCGGGATGTCGGTGGTGTGCGGACCGTGCCAGCTTCCCCAGCAAAGGTGCAGCCGGATCCGATCCTGCGGCAGGCCGCGCAGCGCGTGGTTGAGTGCTTCGACCCGAACCATGGAAAATTTCTGATAATCCTCGACCGCGGGTTCCGGATTGACCACGTCCCAGCTTTCGGCGAGCGACGGATCGTCGATCTGGAGGATCAGTCCGGCGTCGACGATGGCCTTGTACTCTTCGCGCATCGCATCGGCGCAAGCGAAGACGAACTCCTCGTCGGTTTTGTAGTAGGCGTTGGCGAGCCGCGCGGCGCTGCCCGGTCCGACCGAGGTCATAAAGCCCTCATCGACGCCCGCCGTTTTCAGCGCCGCCTTGAAACTGGCGATATCGGCCTTGATCGCCGCGTGACCTTTGTAGGTGATTGGGCCAACGCAGATCGGCCAGTGCGGTAGCGGCGGACCGGTGTAAATGCCGCCATCCGGGTCGGTATAGGCGGCGAGAAACTTCTGCCGGTCGCGGCGGTCGGCATTGCTTGACAGCACGATCTCGCCCGGGCGGCTCCGTTGTGGCGGGATTGCGTTGATGCCGGGCCCGGCCAAATCGAGGCCCCCCAGGCGGTTGAACGAGTAGCTCCACCACGCCCGATAATTCACCTTGTGGCCCATCGCCTTGCCGAATTCGCCGTCGCCGGGAATGTCGATGCCGATTTCCTTCTGCCGACGCACGACGCCGGTGACCGCCGCCTGCAACAGGTCCGTGAAATGCCGATCGCTGGCCGGCGTCGGATTGGCCTCGCGGCCCTGGTTGGCCTCGATCAAGTCTTCCGGACGCGGCAGACTTCCCACCTGGGTGGTCAGGATGTGATCGCTGCTTATGCGCATGGTGGTAGCGAACGACGGAAAGGGCATGACGGCGGGCGGATAAGAAATGTCTTACCCGCCACGTCCGACTTCCCTTGCCGGTGGTTCGTCCTCTGTTCTCAGATTGCGTGCAACGGCTGCCCTTTGAGGGACTCGACGTAGCCGTAGAACACTTCGTTGATCTTGCCCCAGTTCGGCAGCTTTTTCATGTTGGTGAGCCAGCGCTGAACATTGGGATACTTCGAAAAATCGACGCGCACTGTTTCTCCGAGGGTGACGAGCGCGGCGCCGAAATAGTCGGCGATGGTGACTTGATTGCCGGTCAGATATTGATTGTTCGGGCCGATAAAGTGATCGTTGAGCACCTTCAGCCACCGTTTGGCATTGGTCTGCCCCAGTTCGACCGTCGCCGCCTGCGCCTCGTCGCTTCGCCGCTTGTTGTTCGGGAAGATCTGCGGATAAATCATATTGTACGCCCAGTCGCGATAGAACTGGGTGTTGATCCAGTCCATGACCTCGTTGACCTTGGCGCGCTGCTTCAGATCCTTCGGATAGGTCGGCGAGCCGATCTTGTCGGCGAGATATTTGAGGATCGCCGAGCTTTCGGTGAGGCGCAGATCGCCGTCTTCCAGCATCGGCACCATGCAGCTCGGGTTCATATCCGAGTACGGCTGCTTCATGTGCTCGCCGGTGAACAGATCGACGGTGACTTCCTCGACCGGAATTTTGTTTTCGGCGATAAACAGCCGGATCGGACGGCTCGTCATCGACACAGGATGCATATAGAGCTTCATAGTAATGGGCCTCCCAATTGAATTGTTTCCCTGACCGCATTGTAATGCATCTTTGCGAAGACTGAAAATGCGGAGTTCTGCCCACTGCCGGGATCAAACAGACAAGTGATCGATGGGCAACGGCATCGGCTGGCGAACAGTTCGGCGCCGCCCTACCGCGCTCCGGCGCTGGCGACGAGATCGGCGATGAAGCGCGGCAGCGCGAAGGCCGCCGCGTGAACGTCGGGCGTCCAATATTTCGTGGCGAATTTGCCGGCACGCCGATAGCGGGCCGCCAGCGTCGGCGCCAAGGCCATGCGCAGGCGCCGGTCGTCGGTTGCCCAGCCCATCGCCATATGGCCGCCGATATAGGTCGGTACCGCCGCGACGTAGCACGCCGCGTCCGCAAACAGCCGCCGAAACTTTGTCACGCTTGCGACAAGTTCGCGCGGCTGCAACATCGGCACGCCGTTCTGGGTGACGAGGATACCGCCCTTGTTCAGGCGCC